>JAKMGR010000575.1 GCA_022424805.1 Verrucomicrobiales bacterium | reverse complement strand
GATATCAGCACTTGGGAAAGCTGATCAAGGAAATTCAATAAAGATACCGACCTGCTGAAACACGGGTCGGTTTTTTCGTAAAAATTCGGCGTTTAACTACGAGGGCGTAAAAAGCCCGCTATTCCTTTTTTTCCCCAGCTGCTTCCTTTGCTCCTTCGGCAGGCTTCCCGGCTTTTCCGTCGGCAGGCTTTTCGCCTTCACCTTCAGGCTTTGCTTCCTCACCTTCCGGAGCAGGCTCCTCTTTGGCCTCAGATTTCATTTGTGCCATCGGAGGACGCTCCGCAAATCGCTGATAATCCGGCGGCATCGTATCTTTTCCGAATCGCTTGCTGAACTGGTATGCAATGCTTTGCATGTGAGATACCGCCTGCTTGTTCTCTTTTTCCAATGCAGGGTCTACCTTGTGAATTTGCATTACCGCACCCATCGCTAGCTTTGCGAGAAGAACATTGTTGCCATAGCCAAGGGTGAACGTGCGGTAGTAATCGTCGAGTGCTTTTTCTTTTTCCCCTTTGGCATCGAACACCTTGGCGCGCAGAAAAGCCAGCTCAGCCAATTCCGTAGCGGGAAGGTCTTTGAAATTGGGAGCTCCGAGAAGTTTAGCATCTCCTATCATGGGCTCCTGATAGACACCAAGAGCCGTCTCAAGATCGGACATCTTATTCTCACCGAGCAGTCCCCAGAGCTTCTGAAACTCGAAGTCTCGCTCGTAGCGATCATTCAGTTTGCTCTCAATTGTTGCCGCAGCGGGCATGTTCACAACCTGAGCGACCTTTGCGTAAAGGCCAGCACGGCGGTAGCTTTCTGCCTGATAAAAAAGTGCCTCGGAGGCAAAATTCTGCGGCACGCTGAGAATGATCGCGTAGTTCCGAACAACAGCACCGAAGGCGTCTCCAGCTTCGGCATATTTTCCTGCCGAGAAAAGCGCACGCGCTTCGCCAAGTACATCAACACGCTCATCGAAGCGGATTGCCTTGTTGAGGCCCTCCCCTTTGATCTGGCTGTAGGCAATCGGCCTGGGTGGTCCTCCGGGAGCAGTCGCAAACTGAATCCCCTGGTCGTTTGAGTTTTGAATGTATCCTTGCGGACTGCCGCCCTCGACGAGGCCGATGACAGCTGGGGTCTCGCGAACGGGATTCTGCGCTTGAACACTACCTGCAGAAAGCGTCAGGAAGACAAGAGCAAGAATTGCAGTGATGGAAGAAAGAATTTTCATCGGGAAAAAGGTGTGTTTGATCATGAGTTCGGAGGCTTATTCCTCGGGCGCGATGTTGAGTTGACGGAGAATTATCTGCTCTTCTTCCGGCGTGATTCTCAGATCCGTCTTCATAGTTTCAATGTCTCGGCGGAGACGGCGGAGAGCACCCGTCGGAGCAATCTCATCAGTCCACTTCTGCCACATGTAGAGATACTTGCGACTCAAGCGGTAGAGTGCCAACTCACGTTCCCGCTTCGCGGTTTGATCTATAGGAGTGTCCGTGGGCATGGCAGCAATATCAGCGAGGCTGTTCGGGATATAGCGCTCCCATGCCTGTGTGACCCAGTCCGCTTCGCTCGGATAAGCTCCCATCAATGCGATGTAGGAGCGGTTCGCGTTTACCGGATCTTTCAGCTCATCGAAGACCGTTCCAAGAAGGAATCCTGCCTCGGCTCGTTTCGCTTTCTCCTTAGAAAAAATCTTCTTATCTCCATTGATCGTTTTCAGTGGTTCAAGCGCGTCTTTCCACTCTTTGCTCTTGATATGAAGCTTGGCGAGATTCAGCAAGGCTGGACCGACCAATGCCTTGTCATCACCCGGATTATCGATGATGCGGCGGAAACGCTCACGCGCACTCTGGATTTTTCCGGGGTCACCAGATCGTGCCTCAATGATACCCAGCTGCATCTCTGCAGTTCCTTTAAACTGAGCCGCCTCCGGATTGGTCCGGGCGAGCAATTCCTCGAAGTAGGGCACCCCAAGGAAAGGGTTGTCCGTCTTGTTCGCAAAGTAATCACCGACAGCTCGGAGAGCGAAAGCCGAGAGCCCCTTTATATCGAATTGCTTGAGCTCTTCGAAAACCCCGGCAATCTGCGTCTCTGCGGCGGCAAACTCGGCAGAATCTTTCTCCATCTTGCCTTGAGCCTGCTGCAGCACAATCACCTGCTGAATCTTGAGCCAGGTCAGAAGAGCCTGATTGTTAGGATCGATACCAGGGAAGTTGTTGAGAGTCGCAATCGTCGGTTCAACACCGCGAATGCGAACAGATGCCTCCGCATAGGATCCAATCGCCTGACGGAGTAAAGTGAGGTCCTGCTCCTCGGGCGGCTTGTTCCCGAGAAGAAGAATCATTTTCTCCACCTGGGTCAGCCCTTCTTCTCCCCGCTCTGCTGCTTCAAGAAACTCAAGAGAAAAGACGGAAATCTGCGGCTCCCAAGGGGTTTCCGCATAATCAGGGAAAAACGTATCGTAAAGCGCGAGACCTAGATCGATCTTAGCCTTGCCGTCACCCTCGTAACCACCTTCCTGCCCACCTTCGGTGTAGTAGATATCGGCTGCTTTCCAAAGCGCTTCGGCACCCACGACCTTATGGAAATCATCGCGATCAGGATCGCTGGCACGAGACTTCTTCGCCCCTTCGAATGCAGCAAGATAAGCATCGAGAGAGGCTTTTTCCCACTCAGTGCGTTGCTCCTCCTGCTCCTTTTGGTTCAAGCCGCTTGCCATGACAGCGTAGGAGTCGCCTTTGATATTGAGCGTGCGGCCAAGCTGGATAGAGTCAGACCGCTTCTCGACGAGTTTATCTGCTGCTTCGATCGAGGCTGGGTAGTCTTCGAGATTGAAACGCGCAATCGAAAGGTCGGCGAGTGCATTGTCGAGGAATCGCTCGGACTCCGGGAATGCTTCGAGGAATTCCTCATATTGCGTTGCCGCTTCGCGCATTTTTCCGCGGATCAGCGAGTTACTGCCACGGTGGAACATTGCGATCTCGCGGTTTCCGCCATCTGGATAGGCCTTCACATATTCGGTAAACGGCTCGGTGGCTTCGTCGTGCTTGCTGGTCGAGTAGAGAGCGAGAGGATAGAGCGAGTCGGCAAGTTCGCGCTGGGCATCACCCAGGTCGTAGCGCTCACGAACACGCTCAGAAATGCGGATGACGTCTTCGTAGAGGCCAGACGTGAAGAGCGACTGTAGCATGAACGTCGAGACGTTGTTGCGAAGAGGATGGTCCTCCGACATCTCGGCCATGAACTTTTCTCCAAAATACTGCGCCGCGGGGAAATCAGCGATGAGAGAAGAAAGGCGTGCCACTTCGTGGAGAATCTCGCCGCGCTTGTCATCCGGCGTTTCCTCCACATTCTCGGCCAGATTCCAATAGATCACTCGCGCTGCACGAAGGTTACCCATACGCTCGTAACAGGTTGCAACGAGGCGAAGGGTCTCAGCATCAGGATGGAATTCTGCATTTTCGTAGGCTTCGATTCGATTGAGCAATGCCTGGTATTGCGAAGGAACCGCCTGCCCTGCCGGGAGACGAGTGAGTCCGAGATTGATATCATGCTTCACATCTTCCAGCGTGGGAGCAAAGGCGAAGTAGCGAAGCGCTAGAGAATACAGTCCAGCCTTGGTTGACTCGAATCCCAACTTGCGGAGACGATCGACAAAGCCAAAACGAAACTGATCGAGTGGAGAGAGCGTCAATGTCGACTGGTTTTTATCAAGAAAGCTGTGCGCCCGCTCGGCAATTTTTTCCAAAGCGGCTTCGTCAGACCCCGC
>JAKMGR010000555.1 GCA_022424805.1 Verrucomicrobiales bacterium | reverse complement strand
CTGCTCAACGTCGCCGTGATCGCCCTCTTTTGCGGCGCGATCGGAAAGTCAGCTCAAGTGCCTCTTCACGTCTGGCTTCCCGATGCAATGGAGGGACCGACTCCTGTTTCTGCACTCATCCACGCGGCTACGATGGTCGCTGCCGGTGTTTTCATGCTCGCTCGCGTTGGCTTTCTCATCGAAGTCACTGAAGTCGCCGCCTCAGTCATCGCGACGATTGGTGCCATCACTGCAGTGATCGCCGCGCTGATGGCCCTGCAACAGAACGACATTAAGCGCATCCTCGCCTATTCCACCCTGTCACAGCTTGGTTACATGGTCATGGCACAGGGCATTCACCACGGTTCAGAAGCGGGGATGTTCCACCTCTACACGCACGCGTTTTTTAAAGCTCTTCTCTTCCTTGGATCCGGCGCCGTCATTTACGCCTGCCACCACCGCCAGGACATCTGGGATATGGGTGGATTGAAAAAGAAGATGCCGATCACCTTCTGGACCTTTGCAATTGGAACCGCTGCTCTGATCGCCGTTCCGTTCACCAGTGGATTCTGGAGTAAGGAGGCAATCCTCGAAGCCGCTCATCACGAGGGAGCCTGGTTTCCCTACGTCTGCGGAATTATCGTCGCTTTCCTTACGCCCTTCTACATGACGCGTCTCATTATCGTCGCATTCACCGGCAAGGCCCGCACCGACGACGCCGACCATGCCAAAGAAGTGGGAGCAATTATGTGGATCCCATTGGCAATTCTTGCGGTCATGGCGATCGTCTCAGCCTACAATCCCGTTGCGAGCGGGCTGCTCGCGCAAGGGCACGCCGATCCGGGCCACCTCTTCAGTCACTTCGGGCTTACCGCGATCCTTTCTCTCATTGGACTCGTTGTAGGAGTCGCCGCCGCCTTGAAGCTCTACATGGGCAAAGACTCAGACCCGATTTCGATTCCGCTGTTCCGGGACAAGTTTTACATCGATGAAATGTATCGCGGAATCGTCGCCGTTTTCCAAGACTCCATTGCCGCCTTTCTTGATATAGCGGATCGTTTCATCGTCGATCCCATCATGGCTCGCTTCCCTGCGCTTGGAGCACTTGCTGCCGGGACCTTCTTTCGCTCTTTCCAAATTGGAAACGTGCAGACCTACGCCTTTTTCTTCGGAGTCGCCGTGATCGGACTGATCCTTTTTCTCCTTCTGTAAATTTTCACTGTAACTCGATCTGAGCATGCTCGAACTCATCGTATTTCTCCCGATCATCGCCGCAGTAGCGATCGTTCTCGGATCTCCGGCGCGAATCACCGCTTTTGGAGCCGCCGCAATCACTCTGGTGCTTAGCCTAGTTCTCGCCGTTCAGTTCAAGATCACGGAAGAAGGTGGTTTTCAATTTGAATCAGCCCGTGACCTGCTCAATATCCCCGGCTTTCCCAAGCTGGCGCTTTCCTTTGGCCTCGACGGAATCAGCCTCGTCCTGCTTCTACTCGCGACGATTGTGATGATGGCAGCCGTGTGGGTTGCCCCCCAGGAATCGAAGATCAAAGGCAGCTCCAAGATTTATTACCTGTCCCTGCTCCTCATCGGTGGCGGAGCGATTGGTGCTTTCTGTTCGACCGATATTTTCTTTATCTACGCTTTCCACGAGTTGGCTCTCATCCCTACCTTCCTGATGATCGGCCTTTTCGGTCACGGGGAGAACCGCGTTCGCACCGCGTGGACAATCACCATCTACCTCGGAGTTGGCAGCCTGATTCTCCTTGCAGGACTCATCCTCGCACTGGTCGGAGTCGGCGCAGACACTTTCAATATCGAAGAAGTAGTAGCTCTGGCAAAAGCTCCTGAAACGGCAATCGCAGCAGGAAAACAGACTTGGATCTTCGGACTGCTCCTCGTTGGATTCGGCATCCTCGTCTCGCTTTTCCCCTTCCACAGCTGGGCTGCTCCCGCATACGCCTCGGCCCCGACACCAGTCACGATGCTGCACGCCGGTGTACTGAAAAAATTCGGCCTTTACGGATTGATCCGAATCGCGATGCCCATGCTGCCGGAAGGAATGCAGGCACTGACGAACGTGCTGCTCGTTCTCCTTCTCGGAAACATCATTTACCTCGGGCTAGTCACTATTGCGCAGAAGAAACTCGATCGCATGCTCGGTTACTCAAGCGTGATGCACATGGGATACGTCTTCCTTGGAATCGCCGCAGCCAACCACATCGGAGTCGGCGGTGCCGTCCTCCTGATGTTCGCCCACGGCATTTCAATCGCGCTCCTCTTCGCGCTTTGCGGATGGATCTGCGAACGCTTTGGCACAGTTGACTTCGATGAGCTTGGCGGGATGGCCCAGCATCTTCCCAAACTGGGTCTCCTCTTTGGATTTGCGGCTTTTGCTTCGGCGGGCCTACCCGGATTTGCAAACTTCGCCGCCGAGGTTGCCGTTTTCTTCGGAGCCTTCCAGGTCGGCAGTGGCAGCCTCGGCTGGTTCCAGTGGACAACGATCATCGCGCTCTGGGGTGTCGTCATTTCTGCCGTCTACATGCTGCGCGCCTATCGGTCCCTTTTCTATGGTGAGAAGCTGGAAAAAGCTGCCGCCCCCGCCGACATGAGCTGGGCCTGCCGGATTCCCATTCTGCTGCTTCTTGTTACGCTTCTACTCGTCGGGTTTGTTCCCGAGATCCTGAACCAATTTATCCGTCCTGCCGTCGAAGGAATTTTTCTGACCACCCACGGCTGACCTAACCCTGTCACATCGAAGACCTAACCCTGTTGAGTCCCTGACCTGACCCTGTTTGCTCCGATTGTTTCCTCTTCTACTTCTCCACTCCTTTCCAAAAAATGCCCGCTTACATTCTGGAAATCATCGTCGTCGCTCTCGGACTTCTTATTCTCATGGTCGATGCCTTCGTGAAGTTGGAGGACAAGCGCACTCTCGCCTGGATCGGTATGCTCGGTCTCGTCGTGGTATTCGGTCTCCTCTTTCGTGTCGAGGCTCCTGCATCGACCGATAGCCCTTTCTGGCAGTTTTACGCGCCTGATGATCGCGTGGCCCTGTTCTTCAAAGGGATCGCTGTTCTTTGTACACTTGTCGTTCTCATCATGGCCTACGACTACAGCCCAGTTGTTGTCGACCAAACTGCGGATCCAGAACCCGGCGCCCATCCGCAGGCTGGCCTTGGTGAATTTTTTGCTCTGCCTCTTTTTGCCTGTGCCGGGCTGATGTGGATGGCTTCCGCAACGAATCTGGTGAGCATTTTTGTCTCGCTGGAAACAGTCACGATCGCCTTCTACATCATGGTTGCCTACCTGCGGCGCAACGTCGGCTCGCTCGAGGCAGGTGTGAAATACCTCATCCTCGGTGCCCTATCGACCGGCTTTCTCGTTTACGGATTTGCCTGGCTCTACGGAGTCACCGGATCGATGCAGCTCTCGGAAATCAGCGCCGCCCTGGCCTCTCCCGATGTGAACCAGCTCGGAGCGCTCTTCGCTTTCGGACTCATTCTCGTAGCACTCGCTTTCAAAGTAGGCGGGGCACCGTTCCACTTCTGGATTCCTGATGTCTATCAGGGAGCACCGACTCCGATCACGGCTTTCCTCTCCGTTGGCTCAAAAGCAGCCGGCTTCCTAATCCTACTTCGCCTTGTCGATCCATTCCTCGGAAGCGAAGCACTTTCTGACAAAGTGGCCACTGCTCTCGCAGCCATCGCTATTCTGACGCTTCTCATCGGAAACTTCGCTGCGATTCCTCAGATGAACTTTAAGCGTTTGCTTGCATACTCCAGCGTCGCCCATGCCGGTTTCCTTTTCACTGCGCTGGCTTGCGCACCCACAAAGGGAGGGGGAGAATCACTGACTCCCACAACCGTAATAGCCTTCTATCTCGGGGCGTATCTTGTCATGACACTGCTCGCGTTTCTTGTCATGTCGACAGTACGAAAGACAATCGTCGACGAAACCTTCGACGCCTACAGCGGCCTCGCAAAGCGCTCCCCCTTTCTCGCAGGGGCAACGCTAGTCTCAATGGCGTCGCTCGCTGGCATTCCCCTGACCGCAGGATTTTGGGGCAAGCTTTTCGTCTTCAAACTCGCGGTCGATCAGGGACAATGGGTTCTGCTCACCGTAGCCATCCTCGGAGCCTGCGCCGGTTTCTACTACTACCTGAAAATCGCCGCTTCGATGTATCTCTCCGAACCCGATGGCAGAAAACAGAGCGTCGATAACTCTCCGATCATTGTCGGGAAAATCGCCCGCACCGCCATGATCGTGATGATCATCGCAGTGATCGCAATCGGCATCAATCCAAGCCTCATTACAGGCTTGCTCGGGTGATCGACCAGCCGTGTCAAAAGCAGCGGCAAACCAGTCGAACTGGGATCCCTCCGAATGCACGGGAATCGGGTTAATTAACTCAGTTGATTCCCGCCGCTGCTCGCAATTTCCGAAAACTTCGGGACGCTTCGCGCGAAGGCTGAGCACGGTGAATTTGCGACTTTGCTGTCGGCTCGCGCCCACTCTCGTGCGTGTTGTTTTCCAGCTGAAAAAAAGGAAACTCTCCTCCCCTTTCTTCAACGATTCGATCCGCCGTCTTTGTGGGAATATCAGCGAGCCCCATCCCAAGCGATATGGGCTCTGAAATCGGCCCGAGCCTGTCGACAAATGCCATCCCTAGCGAAGCGCAATTTTTACGAATCCCTCTGAACTCCTTAGCGTCGTGCGGCTGAATTTCCTCGTCGAAGTATCGAAGCACGGTAGCCTGCTCACGGCTCACAGGGAGAAACCACATCTCGACGAAGCAATTGCGGTAGGAAGTCTGCGTGTAGAGCCAGTCGTAAAAATTCGCTGTGTATCCGGTGATCGGTTCGAGCTTGTTACCCGAATTCATGCCCTCGATAAGGGCCGGAGTGCGGTCCTCATACCAAGGAGCTCGAAAGTCGAAAACGACATCACCTTGCGCATCACCTCCCCGCTTTCGCAGGGCAAAACAGAAATGTCCAAACGAGTATTTCTTCCCATCATAGTCATGCTTCAGACAAATGATTACCAGATGATGCGAGCGGTCAGGGGTTTGGGGAAGCCCCATCCGTATAGCCCACCAGGCATCAAACCACGGAACTCCAGATTTCCCTTTTATTAGCCTACGACTGCCCAACTTAATGAAAGTTTCCTCCGAAATTGGCACAAACTCGGCAAGCTCGAGTCGGCGCTCATGCCAGGAACGCTTTCGTAACGAGAGCACCCGGAAATAGAAATCGTTCAGGAGAATAGCCGCGAGCTCGTCCGCGGCAGTGTCGCCCCTCACTGTAATGTGCGCCCGATGTCGCGCCGGAATGATTCCCCGCCGTGGAACATAACATCCTGCACCGCGAATTCTCGCTGACTGCGCTTCCCCCGCCTGGGCAGGCTTCTGATGCACAACAGCCTCGCCGTAGACCTCCTTCATCGCTGGAGGCAGTGAGAAAAAAGAACACAGCTGCTGCGCTTTCACCGAGCTCGCAAGAGAAACGATCAGGAGAAGCAATAGATATGTCCAGGTAAACCCCATCCCGCCCATTGTTGAACGATAGTTTCCCCAAGGCAAGTACGCGCTATTGCCTCTCATCACCTTTTCGCGCAATCTGATCGGAGTTTTTTATGAAACGTGCGCTTTTTATCTGCTTTTCGATCTTCTCTTTTGCCCTGCCGTGCCCCGCACAGCAAACTGCCCATCTCGAACTCGAGTCGCCCTATGGCTCATTTGTTGAGGACGATTTCCCATTTTTCGCCCAAACCCTAGATGCTCGCGAGTTCGGGGAAAACCCGGAGCCGACAAATTTGACGCCACGAGGCATTATCGTAAAGCTCGGAAGCGATCATTATGGCTGCTTCGACCCCGATCTACTCCGGTGGTCCTTGATTTGGAAAGCAAACGATGGCGGCGAGTATCTGACGATGGATGGCATGGCACCGGGTAGCTATCGCCTACCCAATCGGAAAGCTCCCTCCGGACAAAAGTCGCTGCCAAAACC
>JAKMGR010000550.1 GCA_022424805.1 Verrucomicrobiales bacterium | reverse complement strand
CAGGGCAGGTTTTTCTCCACACTGCCCCGAATCCACTCGTAGTATGCTTTTACCGCATCGGGACGAAGAAGCTGCCCATTCACGAGAAATACATCAGCCCATCGGTAAGTCCAGTAGTCGACAAACTCTTTCCGCTCGAGAAGTTCATTGATGAGCTTCGTGCGTTTGTCAGGATTTTTATCAGCGAGAAACCTCCGCACCTTATCCGAGGTCGGCATTGTTCCAATCGTATCGAGAAAGGCACGGCGGATGAAATCCTGATCACTGCATCGTCCGCTCGGCATGAGCTGAAGCTGCTCCAACTGAGCGAGAACCAATTCGTCGATCCGGTTGGCCTTCGGAGCTTTCGTGAAAACCTCCGGTGCAATGTTATTCCCAAAGGGAGAGCGAATCCGGGCCAGCGCGACTTTACTTGAATAAAGTGCGGAAACCGCCCCCTCGCCATTCCCGATAATCTCGACGACGCCATTATCGTCGATCATTGCAATCGCTTCATCAGCCGACGCGAACTTCGACCAGTTCGTAACATCCATTGTGCTGCCATCTTCATAGTGCGCTGTCACGATTACCCGCTGCTTGTCACCTCTTTTCAAAACCGACAGCTCAGGAAAGACCTCGATGCGTTCGATTGAGGCTTCCTCAGGATTGGGCGGAACAGCACCGTCAGCTACCCACTCGGCAAGTATGCGATAGTCACGTGAGCGAGGATCGAGCTTCTTACTTCCCTTGTGCGGAGTCGCCATCGTCGGCTTGGTAAGAAGCAAACTTCTTGCCGGATCCGCCATTTCGATACGACGGCCTCGAGCTTCCCGCGTGATGGTGTAGTGGTCTGCTGGCGGATCATAGCCACGCAGGCTGAGAATGAATCCACCCTTCCCTGCCACCGCACCATGGCAGGCACCCATATTGCAGCCCTGACGAGTCAGGATGGGAAGAACGTGCTTTTGAAAACTCCAGTCGAAGTCTTTTTTGAAGTTGGAAACAGTCACTTCGCGGGTGGCCGTTCCATTTGGTGACTTCACTGTCAGCGTAGTTTTGCCGTCACCGACGGGAACGAGCAGTCCATCTTCCACGGCAACCACCTCCGTGTCAGCCGAGGTAAAAACCGCGCCGTCTGACTCGCCGTGGTAGATACCGTCGACAGCATCCACAACAATGACTTGCTGACGAGACTCGGGACCGTCCAAAGTGATTGATTCGGGAAGAATCACCACCTTTTCTGCGGCCGCGGCGGGAAAGGCTAACACTGCACCCAAGCCAATGAGGAATCGATTCTTCAATTTCATCCAAATAGTTCTTTCACGGGTTCACTCCCGAAATCGACGAGCGGAAACGGTCGCCCCGACGGCCCGGGAAGGTGGTCCTCCAGATCAAAACCAAGAGAGTGAAAAATCGTCGCCACCATTTCCGAAGGCGCAACCGGCCGTTCCGCCGGGAATCCTCCTATCGGATCGCTGGCACCAATCACCTGACCTCCTTTGACGCCGCCGCCGGCAAAGCTGCAAGTGAAACACTGCGGCCAGTGATCACGACCTCCCGCCGGATTGACTTTGGGCGTCCTGCCAAACTCACTGAGGCCTGCGACGAGCACATCATCGAGCATGCCACGCTGGTGCAAATCCTCCAGCAAGGCTGAATAGGCCTGGTCATACATCGGAGCAACCAGTTCCTTCATCTGCGTGACGGAGATAAACGGCTTCGAGCCGTGGATGTCCCACGAGAGTTCATTAAAGACCGTTAGAAACGTATTCACGGTCACGAAGCGGACGCCGTTTTCGATGAGACGGCGAGCCAGCAACATGCACTGGCCGACGCGATTCATTCCATAGCGTTCGCGTGTCTGCTTCGACTCTTTCGTGAGATCAAAAGCGGCGCGCGCCTGTTCGCTCGTCATGAGCCGGAATGCCGAATGAAAATTCTCGTCGAGAAGTCGAGCATCTTCGCTTGCCTCAAAATCCTTTACGGTCCGGTCGACGAGATCCCGCATCGACTTCCTTCGCTCGAGACGTGAAGCCCCAATCTGGTCCGGTGGAAGCAGATCAGGAACTTTGAAATCCTCTTTCGATGGGTCAGCCATCAGGGCAAAAGGATCATGCGCTTTTCCAAGGAATCCACCCGCCTGTCCATTCGGCAGATTACCGCCTCCCCGCCCCATCAATTCCGGAAGAACGACGAATGGAGGAAGATCATTGCGCCGAGGCATCAGATAGTTTGCAACGGCTCCGGCATGGGGAGTTTCAACTCCGCCTGTGAATCGGCGCCCCGTCTGCATAATCTGCCAACCGGCATCATGAACTGCTGCACCATCGTGATGGCAAGAACGAATCAAAGAAAACTTGTCAGCCACCTTCGCGTGCATCGGAAGGATTTCGGAAATATCGATCTCGTCCGATTTGGTCCGAATCGGCTTAAACGGCCCACGGATTTCCGAGGGGGCGTCCGGCTTCATATCCCACAAATCAAGGTGACTTGGCCCACCGAGATTAAAAATCATGATACACGACTTGCTCTCGTCGCCTTTTACATGACCCTTTTGCTTCGCAGCCAGATACTGCGGGAGAGACAACCCAATGGGAGCAAGGGCACCTACGCTGAGAAACTCGCGGCGCGACCGCTTATGCCCACAAATAGGGCCATTACCTTCGGTAAGAAAATCAAACATGATGATACAGGGAACTCGAACTACTTAACGTAGCGACAACCGCTGCTCAGGTCTTGTAGCGCAATAGCGGATTTTGGTATAACTCTCTCATGTCCAAATCAGAAACTGATCGTTTCACACGCGAATTTTTCGACCTTTACCCTGGTTTGAAGGAGCCCATCGAATTGATGGCCGTGATGCCCAACGTCAGCCTTTTTGTCAAAAACCTTGAAAGTCGCTACGTCTGCAACAACGATTTCCATCGGATTCGGTATGACCGGGTCAAAGCTGAGGATCTGATTGGCAAGCGCGCC
>JAKMGR010000536.1 GCA_022424805.1 Verrucomicrobiales bacterium | reverse complement strand
GTGTGAGGAATCTGCTTCGACGATCCAACGAAAACCATGGAGCCAGCATCGTTCAGTCAGGCCTTTTCAACCTCGATAAAAATACTCTAAAGCTCCATCTCGAAGACGAGGAAATCGAGCTGACGTCCACGGAATTCAAACTCCTCCTCTCCCTGATCGAATCACCCGGAATAACCCAGGAACGGGGTAATCTCTTGCAGAAAGTCTGGGGCTACAGCGATATGATTCAAACCCGAACGTTGGATACTCATATCAAACGATTGCGAGAGAAACTGGGCACTCACGGCAATTCCATTGAAACAGTCCGCGGTGTCGGGTATCGTTTTTCAGAGACCTAGCCCAACCTTTCCCGTGGAAACCACCATCATCGTTCTTCTAGCGACACTAGCCATTTGGCTGGGCTGGAAGCTCCGGCGACTGCGCAGTTCGGTGAGCAAGCTGACTCGCAGTGTTCAAAGTGAACAAATAGTGAAAGACCCGTCCCTTGTCGGCTTGGATGCATCCCTCAAGAAACTTGCGCTATCCATCAGAGAAACCGTGACAGAGGCGACACTTTCCGCGGGATCGGCAGGCCGACAGCGGGAATTTCTCGAGGCGCTGCTCAACGAAATTAACGACGCAATCTTCATTCTTGATCAGGAAGGCGAAATTCGTTTTCTCAACGAAGCGGCCCGCCAACTCTTTCCCTGGGATTCCGGCTATCATGAGACGCCGTTTCTCAACATCTGCCGCGATCACCGAATCCACGACACCCTGACACTGGCAGAAGAAATCCAATCAAAGGTATCGGATCGAATTGATCTGCGGGTCCACGACTCGGATACGAAACGAATTCGCGAGATCAATTTGCTGGTCGAAGCAGAACCTTTGCAGTTTCCCGGAAACGACGGTGATTCCGGAGCGTGGATTCTCCTCCGCAATATCACGGCGGAAATGGAAACTGAGCAAATCAGACGCAACTTTCTCGCAAATGCATCTCACGAGTTGCGCACCCCCCTTTCGATCATTACCGGGTACCTTGAGGCTATGGATGACGCGAATGTCGACCTGAACCAGACCCTCTACCGGCGCGCGATCCACACCATGAATAAGCATGGCGATCGAATTACTCGACTCGTCGATGATATGCTGACCATTTCAAAGCTGGAAAATGCTCAGGAACTTCTCAAGCGGAAACCCTTCGACTTACGTGAAGCACTAACCGAAATGGTGGATCAACTCGGCCCCCTGATCGAAGAAAATCATGCCCGCGTAAAGGTGAAATCCTCGTCCCGAGACCAGTGGATTATCACTGGAGACCGTTTCTACTGGGATCAGATTTTCTTCAACCTCATCGAGAACGCACTCAAACAAAACCCAGATACTGACCTCAATATCAAAGTCACTTTTCAGGAAGAAAATGGGCGTATCCTGATCCGCATCGAAGACGACGGCATCGGGATTCCTTCTAAGGATTTACCTCTCGTCTTCAAGCGTTTCTATCGCGTGCAAAAGCACCACTCTCAGAATGAGATCAAAGGCACTGGACTCGGGTTGTCCATCGTGAAACGAGCGATCGAAGCGCACAACGGCAATATCTCGGTCGACAGCCGCCCCGGAGTGGAAACCGTATTCACTATTTCAATTCCCGACAATGCCGCTCCAACCCAACCCACGAAATCGTCAGAGGAATTGAATCACTGACTAAATATCAGCCATTCACACCGGGGAGAAAGGTCTCATACTCCCCGTTTTCATCCGGGTAGAAAGGAGCTTCATCGTCCCAGCTTGTCGGGTTGAGGGCAATTTCTTCATCGGACTTCATCGCCTCTTCCCAGGTCACTACTTTCCCGGAATAGGCAGCCATGCGGCCCATCAGAGCAAACATTGTCGAGTGAGCGGCGCGCTCTGCTTCATTGAATTCAGTGCCGTTTCGAATCGCGGCGAAGAGGTGGTCGTGCTCCAACTGATACGAATTCTCCTTTTCCGTTCCCCGCCACGGTTTCTTCGAAGGATCAGTCGGCTGGACGAAACCCGCGCGCTTGAAAGAAAGCTCTGCGGTTCCGGCGGTCCCAAAAATCTTCTCTCCGAACCAACTCCAAGTCTTCGGAATGTGGCGATGCTGTGTAGTAATGATAGAGCCATCGGGAAACTCGTAATCAACACTGTAGTGGTCGTAGATC
>JAKMGR010000532.1 GCA_022424805.1 Verrucomicrobiales bacterium | reverse complement strand
GAAATGAAAAGCTCCCGGCAACTGAGCGCCAGGCATTGTTAGCGAGCCTCGTATCGCAGCAGAATCCGCGGCTGAGTGAAGTTTTGCCAGATCTGCTCGATGATTCTGCGATTCGGATCAGCGTGATTCGTGCCTTTGGTTCGATCGGAAACCGTCAAGCGCCTGTTTTACTTTTATCGAATTACTCAAGCTGGAGTGAAACGGAAAGGCGTGCGGTGGTCGAAACTCTCGCTACTCGCAAAAACTATGCCGAAGCACTACTGCGTGCGTTGATACAAGGGCGTTTGCCGACGAATGATATACCAGCGCACGTGGCTCGTCCGATGGCGAATATGCTAGGCAGCGCCTTTACCGAAGTATTTGGAGATCTTGATGAGCTTTCCAAAGATAAGGCCGAGCTGATGGCCCGATACACCAAGTTGCTGAGTGCTGACAGGCTTGCGAAAGCCGATGCATCACGTGGCCGCCTCGTATTTGCCGCATCCTGCGCCGCTTGCCATAAGATCTACGGCGAAGGAGGAATCCTCGGTCCGGATCTGACTGGCTCTAATCGAGCTGATTTGAGCTACATTCTGCTGAACATGATTGAACCCAGTGCTGATATTCCAGAGGCTTATCAAATGGTTACTTTGCACACGAAGAGTGGGCAGGTAATAGGAGGCACTGTATCGCAGGAAGACGACCAGCGCGTTGTCCTTAATATGGTCGGGCAGACCACCACCGTTTTGAAAAGTGATATCGAGAAACGCGAAGTTTCACCCATGTCGATGATGCCTGAAGGGCTTTTACCAACCTTGCAGGATCAGCAAGTTGTCGATCTCGTGAAATACCTGAAAACAACCGAACAAGTTGACCTTCCCAAATGAGATTCCAACTACTCTTCGTGATTGGTCTTTCCTTGGCTGGGCAAAATTCGTTCGCTCAATTCAAGCAGCATCGGACAAGTGATGCTCCCTTCCTCAAACCGAATGAGGCGGTGGCGAAAATGGAAATCTCCGACGATTTCCAGATCGACATCTTCGCAGCCGAACCTGACATCGGTGAACCCATTGCTTTTACCTTTGATGATCGCGGCCGTATTTGGGTGGTAGAAAATTACAACTATGTAGATCGCCGCAGTCACAAGGACGAGAAGCCACTCACCCGAATTCAAATATTTGAAGACACGGACAGCGACGGTGTGTTTGATACGAAAAAGTTGTTCACTGACAAGCTGACTTTCAGCTCGGGTATTGCGACAGGCTTCGGGGGCGTCTTTGTCGGGACGCCTCCTAACCTGATCTTCATCCCCGATGAGGATGGAGATGATCAGCCCGACGGGGATCCACAAATTCTACTGGACGGATGGGGTATTCACGACCGACACGAGACGCTGAACAGTTTTATCTGGGGGCCCGATGGCTGGCTCTATGGATGCCACGGTGTCTTCACTTCTTCCATGGTCGGAAAGCCGGGCGTGGCAGATGAAGATCGTCTCTTCATCGACGGCGGAATCTGGAGGTATCATCCGACGAAGAAGCAATTCGAAGTGTATGCCAGGGGACTGTCGAATCCGTGGGGCTTTGATTTCAATGACGTCGGTCAGGGCTTTGCTACCTGCTGCGTCATTCCCCACCTCTTTCACATTGTGCAGGGCGGTTACTACCACAAGCAGAGCAAGGCTCACCTGAATCCCTACGTGTATGACTACATCACGACGATTCGGGATCACACCCATCTCTCGGCCCACGGTGGAGCTCGATTTTACCTCGCCGATACCTTTCCGCCGGATTTTCGCGATCAGCTTTTTATGTGTAACATCCACCAGCATCAGGTGCTGACCGATGTGATGAAGCGAAACGGTTCCAGCTACATCGGAAGTCATGGTGAGGATTTTGTGACCACGAACGATTTGGCCTGGGTCGGATTCAGTGTCGAGATCGGTCCAGATGGCGGCGTATATATTCTGGACTGGCACGATACGGACATTTGCGGGAATAAGATCAACTTTCCGGACAGTGGTCGAATTTATCGACTCATGCCGAAAGGCGCGAAGCCGATTGAGCGTCCCAATATTGGCTCTCTATCAGATGCAGAACTTGTCGCGATGCAGGATCATGTGAATGACTGGTATGTACGTGCAGCCCGCCTCAATCTGCAAATGCGT
Organism: Verrucomicrobiales bacterium; assembly: GCA_022424805.1. Classification (GTDB taxonomy): domain Bacteria; phylum Verrucomicrobiota; class Verrucomicrobiia; order Verrucomicrobiales; family DEV007; genus Arctic95D-9. Next base: position 5,589 of record JAKMGR010000532.1, on the reverse strand, counting down.
GCGGCGAATGGAAAACTCGATTCGGGAGTTTCAGCCGGCCTCCACAAGATGCTGAAAGAATCGGGGACACCTCCGAAACGGCTTCGCGCATTCTGGGCTTTGCACGTCACCGGGAGTCTCGACGAATCGCAACTTCTCGAGTTTCTCTCTCATGACGACGAATACGTCCGGGCATTCGCGATACAGTTTTTGTGTGAAGATCAAGATGCTTCGAGTGCCGCGCTCTCGAAATTTGCGGAGCTGGCAAAAGAGGATTCCTCAGCTGCTGTTCGCCTTTACCTCGCTGCGGCTTTGCAGCGAATCAGGTACGAAGAACGCTGGCCCATTCTTGCAAATCTTTCTCAGCATGACGAAGATGCTGAGGATAACAATATTCCTCGCATGCTCTGGTTTGGATTGGAACCGATGGTTCCGCTGCATCCGGAGAAGTCAATCGAACTTGCAGTGAACAGCAAACTCAGGAACCTGCAGGAACATGTTTCACGACGTCTCGTCAGTGGTGACCTACCGCCCGTTTCTCATCGCAACCATCAGAAGGCGGGTCCGGCTCCCGAAGCCGCCCAGAAAATCCTGCAACGCGTCGCACCTGGCTTCCTTGTCCGTGATGTGGGAGAAGGGGGCGTCAAGCCGGAGCCCGAGTTTCGCAATGAATTTGCGGTTCAGACTCATCCGCTCAGCCGCAACATGCCCTGTGTGCTAAGCCGTCATCTCGATGTGCCCGAGGGGAAAACTACCACGCTGAAAATCAGGGCGAGCTATCACCCGCACGGGAACTGGCAGCTGCGGGTTCTTGCGAACAAGAAGGTGATCCACGATCAGATCGTGAGCTATGAAACGGTGAAGAAGGAATGGTTGGAGCTTGAAATTGACCTCACCAGATTCGCCGGAAAACATGTTGACCTCGAACTGGAGAACCGGGCTAATGACTGGGCCTGGGAGTTTGGATTCTGGGGCAATGTGGATGTCGTCACGAGGCCATGATCGTACGCATTTTCTTCCCGCTCGCAATCTTCTCCGTCAGCGCGTTCTCGCAGGAACGGCCCAATATCCTCTTCTGCATTTCCGACGACCAGAGCTACGCCCACACTAGGGCGAACGGGGATCCCGTCGTGAAGACTCCCGGATTCGACAGGATCGCACGGGAAGGGCTGCGTTTTGCTCATGCCTTCTGCGATGCGCCGACCTGCGGACCTTCGCGCAGCGCCATCCTGACGGGCCAATCCATCTGGCGGCTCGAAGAGGCGGGAAACATCCACAGTACTCTGCCGGCAAAGTTCGCCACCTACACGGAGATGCTTATGGAGGCGGGTTACTACGTGGGATATACGGGCAAAGGCTGGAGTCCGGGACGCCTCGAGCCGGGCGGGCGCAACGAGAATCCTGCCGGAATAGAATATCAGTCCAGGAAGGTGAAACCACCGTTCAAGGCGATGCGCAACACGGACTACGCGGGTAATTTTGCCGACTTTCTCGAGGATACGCCAGAGGGCAGTCCCTTCTGTTTCTGGCTTGGGACGTCCGAACCGCACCGCGGCTATGAACTTGGTGCCGGAAAGCGAACTGGAAAGGATCCGGACAAAGTTATCGTCCCACCAATCTTCCCTGACAACGACATCGTGCGCAGTGACATTCTCGACTACCTCGTCGAGGTCGAGCACTTCGATTCCATGGTCGAGCAAGCCATCGCGACGCTTGAAGAATCCGGACAACTCGACAACACCATCGTGGTCGTGACAAGCGATCACGGCATGCCCTTTCCCCGTGCAAAAGCCAGCCTCTACGATGCCGGCTCGCGGGTTCCCCTGGCAATTCGTTGGCCAGGCGGAGTTACCAACCCGGGCAGGGCAGTCCACGCGTTCGTCAACCTCAGCGACCTCGCCCCGACCTTTCTCGAGGCTGCGGGGCTTGAGCCGCCGGAAATTATGACGGCGCAGAGCTTGCTCGCCGTTTTCCGCAACGATAAACCGAAGAACCGCGAAGCTGCGTATATCGCAATGGAACGACACGACGGTTGTCGCAAAGGTGGCAAAGGTTATCCCTGCCGGGCGATCCGGACCGCTGATTATCTCTACATCCACAATTTCGAACCGAGCCGCTGGCCATCCGGTTCGCCGGATGCTTCGGCCTGCGCTCGGTCGATTCCCTATGGCGAAATCGACTCGGCGCCGACGAAGACCTTTCTGATGGAGCATCGCAACGAACACGGCGTTGCTCGTTTGGCGGAGCTGGCTTTCGGTATGCGGCCGGCCGAGGAACTCTATGATTTGAAGAGCGATCCCGACCAGATGGTGAACCTGGCAGGCACGGTTGGCGTGGCCGAAACGCAGGCGGCCTTGCGGAAGCGGTTGTTCGATCATCTCGAAGCCACCGAGGACCCTCGGGTTGTCGGCGGCACGGTGAACTGGGATTTCTATCCCTACTACGGCAAGATCAGCACCGATGGATGGACCGTCGATCCGAAACCCGACCCCGTGAAATACCAATGATGAAACAAACGCTCCTTTTCATCTTCCCCCTCCTTGTCGGCGGTTTCGCCGAAGCAAAACCGCCAAACGTCGTTTTTTTCCTCGTCGATGACCTGGGGCAGCGCGATATCGGGTGTTATGGCAGTGAGTTCCATGAAACTCCGTCCATCGATCAATTGGCGAAGGATGGCATGCTTTTCACGAATGCCTATGCCACGTGTCATGTTTGCTCGCCGAGCCGGGCCAGCATTCTGACGGGCAAATACCCGGCCCGGACCAACTTGACGGAGTGGCTCGGGGGACGACCCGAGCGGGATTACGAGCCCCTGCATCACGGGGAAAAGCTCACTGCCTTGCCGGACGAAGAGGTCACCCTCGCCGAAACGCTGAAGAGTCACGGCTATGTCACGGCGAACTATGGTAAGGCCCATTTGCGAGAGAACCCGACCAACTATGGCTTCGATGAGGAGATCACGGGGTGGGTGCGATCCTATCACTATCCCTTTGGCGGAGATTACGATAAGAAGCTCCCGGCGAAAGAGGGCGACTACTACACTGACAAGCTGACTGAAGCAGCCGTGGATTTTATTGAGCGGAACCAGGACAAACCTTTCTTTGTGCACCTCGAACATTTCGCTGTGCACGATCCGATCCAGGGGCGTCCTGACCTGGTGGAGAAGTATCGCCGGAAGCTTAAGGAAATGCCCGAACAGGAAGGGCCGGACTTCATTCTCGAATCCAATCCGGATGGGCCGCCCCTCACAGATGAAGAACTCGAGGCGCTGGCCGAGAACGACGAGCTGCAGACGCATCAGGATGCGCGTGTCTGGTGGGTGAAGCAGAAACAAGACAACGTGGAGTTTGCCGGTATGCTGGAGGCGACAGATGAAAGCCTCGCGCACATTCGTGCGAAGCTGAAGGAACTCGGGCTGGAAGAGAACACCATCATTGTATTCACGGGGGACAATGGCGGCATGTCGGCTTCAAATCAGTATCGCGGTATCAATCATTCGCGCGAGATTCTCGATTCCCGCTTTGCTTCCTCCAATCTTCCGCTACGTGGCGCAAAAGGATGGAACTACGAAGGCGGCATACGCGTGCCGCTGATTGTCTACTGGTTCGGTCGCACCGAACCGAATTCGACGTCTGAGGCAGTTGTCACCGGAACCGATTTTTACCCGACGCTGCTCGAAATGATGAATCTGCCGACGGTGCCGAACCAGCACGTCGACGGCAAAAGTTTTGTCCCGGCACTGAATGGCGAAGCCTACGAGCGGGGGCCGGTCTACTGGCACTTTCCTCACTACAGTAATCATGGATACCAAAGCCCCGGCGGAGCGATTCGTTCGGGCGATTTTAAGCTGTTGGAGTACTACGAGAATGGCACGGTGCAGCTATTCGACCTGGCCAATGATATCGGGGAGCGCAACGACCTAGCATACGAGAGGCCCGATTTGGTTGCGAAGCTCCAGAAGCAATTCAAGGACTGGCGCAACGAAGTCGATGCCAAAATGCCTTATCCCAAGACGGCCACGTCGAAGCCGGCACCCGGCGCGCGCGTGGCTGCGCCTCAGGCAACAGCAAAGGCTCAGGGAAGTGGTGCCGTCATCGACAGCGAAGACCTGCTGAAGTCGGTGGAATTGTTTGCGCCAGGCTGGCAAGTGAAGGACTGGGGAGGGCCCGCGATGAAACCCGGGTTGCGGGAAGCCTGGAGCGGTCGCCGGGGAGTGCTGCTGACACATCCCAAAAACAAAAAAGGGCCGTGCGTGCTGTTTAACTCAGTGTCCGTGCCAAAAGGAAAAACGACAACGCTGACCGTGGAAGTGAACAATCACCCGAAAGGTGACTGGCTGTTGGCCATTCGCATTGACGGCGAAGAGGTGCTTAAGAAAGTCGTGGGGGATAATACCTGGCAACCGATCGAGGTGAACCTCACTCCCTACGCGGGCAAGGCCATTCAGATCGAGATGGAAAACCGTCTCCATGGAGAATGGAAATTCGAAGCCGGCTACTGGAGCGAGCTGAAGATCGTCTCCGAAAAGAGCGGCCACTAGATCGCAGGCCTGAAAATTACCCACTAAGCTGACTCGCCCGAGCCGGAGAAAGAAATCCCATGAATCGAACATCATTCCTCAGTCTTACTTTTTTACTCAGCTTCCTACTTGGCTTTGTCGCTTTGCAGGTTCTGGCTGAAGAAGCAGATTCACCAAACATCATTCTCATCTTCGTCGACGACCTCGGCTATGGAGATCTCGGTTGCTATGGCAACGAGGTAATCAAAACGCCAAATCTCGACCGGATGGCGGAAGATGGACAGCGTTGGACGAGCTTTTACGCATCGGGATCGACCTGTGTTCCGAGTCGGACAGGTTTGATGAGCGGACGCCATCCGGGTTTACTGAAAAATGAGTCACTCAAGAACGACCGCGGCTCGCTTATGCCTGCGATGTTGAAGCGAGCCGGATATTCTACGGCCATGTTCGGGAAATGGCACCTGGCTGGGTATCCCGATGATTTTGCCAATGCTCCGATGCACCCGCTGAACTGCGGTTTCGATAGTCACCTCGGCACTCCCGGAAGCAATGACGCACCGGGGCCTCCGGTGCAGACTCTTGAAGCCTTTGATAACGCCACGTCGGAAACCTGGAAAATTCCACTCTATCAAGGGCTTGAGCTGCTGGAACATCCCACTGATCAATCCCTCTTAACGAAGCGCTACACCGAGCATGCTGTCAATTTTATCAAGTCGGCTTCGGAGAAGGAGAGTCCGTTTTTTCTTTACCTGGCTCACAACATGCCTCACGTGCCAATCTTTCCTTCTGAGAAATTCGATGGCGTGAGTAAGGGCGGCATCTATGGGGATGTCGTCGAGGAAATCGACTGGTCAGTGGGAGAGGTGATACAAGCCGTCGCGCAAGCGGGAATCGATGAAGAGACCTTGATCGTTTTTACAAGCGACAACGGTCCCTGGACCGTCTTTGGTCCCCGCCATGCCGGGACTGCGAAGCCGCTACGAGGGGAGAAGTCGACATCGTGGGAGGGAGGCTTTCGCGTTCCGGGAATCTTTCGCTGGCCCGGCAAGATTGAACCTGCCGAGGTTGATGGAATGGCGGCGAACCTCGAT
>JAKMGR010000525.1 GCA_022424805.1 Verrucomicrobiales bacterium | reverse complement strand
CTTCACAACCGGTGCTGAGGTTTACGCTCGCGAAGCGCATTGCGGCACCTGCCACCAATCAAACGGTAAAGGCCTCCCGGCTGCAGGATTCCCTCCGCTTGCCGGAACCAAGTGGGCTACGGGAAATCCAGACCGGCTCATCAAAGCATCACTAAAGGGACTGATGGGACCAATCGAAGTTCAGGGAGTCAAGTATCCCGGAACAGTCCCAATGACACAGTTCGAGCACATCCTCAAGGACGACGATCTGGCTGCCGTGCTAACCTTCGTCCGCAATTCCTGGGGCAACAAAGCAAGCGCCATCATGCCCGAAGACGTGAAAAAAATTCGCGCCGAAGTGAAAGACAAAGCCGGGTTCTACCAGCCTACAGAGCTGTTGAAGATTCACCCCTTGGAGAAGTGATCGATTCTTGGTGACGCCCCAGTCGCCACCGATCAGAATCTACGACAAAAAGGCGTAGATCCTCGCCTTCGGTCTGCCAATCATCGCCTTTTTCCCCTTCACGAGGAGAGGGCGCTGAAGCAGTTGCTTGTGCTTCACAAGAATGTCGACAACCGCGCTCGGGCTATCCACAAAATCGTCGGGATCGAGCTCCAGCTTCTTGAACTTTGAATCCTTGCGAACCAGGTCTTCTACCGGATCCTCCAATCCAGCGACGATCTTTTCCAGATCCTCTTTTCTCGGTGGTTCCTTGATGTAAAGAATCACATCGTGCTCTACTCCCAGTTCCTCGGCGACCGCCAAGGCATTTTCGGAAGAGCCTCAATGCGGGTAGTGATAAATTGTAACGTCTGCCATAAGAGAAACGAAAAGCCTCGTTCGCGAGTCCTCGCAAGTGAATCTTTCCTCTCGCGGGGGAATTTTACTTCACCTCTTTCCTATCCTGCTCTTCCCGTTCGATCGATTCGCGAATTCCGTTTTGAAATTGCTCGTCGAACGAAGCACCTGCATCGGTCTTTGATGCTCCGATAGAAAGATACGGTTTGGGTCGATCCTGAAATTCTCCTCCGTCCCACCGAAAAGAGTGAAATGTTGGAATTCTCCCCTTCCACATCTCGGGAAAGCGGGAAGGATCCTCTTTCCAACCCGGAGTGAGAGCGAGGCTGGTAACAAAATCGTAGCTCTCAAGCACCCCGCCGTCCTCTGTCGAAAAGTCACCCAGTTTCAGGCTGATCGAGTTGCCCCCTTTCTTCGGCACCGAAACAAATGCCACATAGCGTTTCGTCTTTCTTCCCGTGTAGCTGCGCCATTGGTTCGCAGTGAGAATAACAGCAAGAGTATTGTCGGCCTCATCCGTTTCCAAGTCGAGCAAGAGCGAAGCACCGCGCGGCCCAAAATGGAGCGCATCTCCCACCTTATAGGTTTCGAAATTCCAATGGTGACGATTGTTCGCGCTGACGAGGGACCAGTCGCGCATACCATGAGAAAAATCGTCAATCAGACGCGTGCGTTCCGTAACTGGTTTAACGCCTGCCGATTCCGGAAATGGGAGATAGGCAAAGCTGTATTCACTGGTCACCGTGAGTAGCGACGTATCCTCATACCCAGCGGGCATTTGTAAAATTTCTCCCGTATCATACGTCACATTCGCAAAAGCAAAGATCGGCTCGTCCAGCGCCAGCACAGGACATTTGCCGATAAAATTCCTTCCTGACTGAACCACCTCTGCCGAGTGCCAGAAGCGAACTCGAGGATCGCGTTCGTAGCCATAAAAAATTGAGACCATCATCAACGGATACGGGACTGAATGATCCGGCTCCACAGACACATAGGGAATCCCGTCGTCGGTGTTCAATGTCATCCCGAAATCCGGCGTTTTTGGAAACACAAACTCGCCTTTCAAATGAGTATCGAACCACCGAACTCGCGCCGCGAAATTATCAGCTGTGAATCGGTGATTCATATGCGGAGTGAATGAGGTCCGGCTCTTCTCCGGGTCCGGCAAATTTCGAAACCCGCGAAAAACCAGTTCCATCGGCGAATTGAAATCATTCGTCGCCCCGAGAAACATCACCGGGCAGGTAATGAGCGGCCAGTATTCCTTGCAGTCTATGGTTTTCAGATAGAGGTCCCGAGCCGGCCCTTCGGGCATTCTCCGAGCTGAACCCGGAACACCCCGAAGGTCTTCGTAGAGATAACCACTCCCCCCAACAGAAGGAGACGCCGCCTTCACTCTCGGATCAATCGCAGTCAGAACGGTGAGACGACCACCCATGCTGTGCCCCTGCACGCCGATACGGCTGCCATCACACTCTGGCTGCTTTTCAAGAAATGTAATCGCCCGACGCGCTGCAGCTGAGTAGAGAAGCCACGAACTATTCCAGGGGTGAGGCTCCTCATGAAGAGTTCCTTCGTCCGGATCGACTTCGTTATGATGCGTCGGCTCAAGAAATCCGGCAGGTATGCCGAGCCACTCGGTATTGGGATCGTCCTTCTGATCGATCGTTTTTTCCCCCCAGTTCACCGCGATTGCCGCGTAGCCAAGCCCAGCATAGT
>JAKMGR010000518.1 GCA_022424805.1 Verrucomicrobiales bacterium | reverse complement strand
GACGTAAACGGGTGGAAGGTGAGTCGAAAGCTGAATCCAGCTTTCACCTGAATCTTCACTCACCCGAACTGAACCAGTTGTGGAGCCCATGACCAGCATTTTACCTCCCGTATCCATGGCGAGAGTGTGTCGATATGCCAGGTCGAAGGCCGGTTTTTTTCGGCAATCCTTTGCGCAGAGTTTCGAAAGTTTTCCCGCCGTCTTGCATCCTCGAGACGACGAATTCTTCATTCACGAGATAGCGATGCTCGTCTTTTTTCGCGGGAACGAGCCAAGCCGTATCGGGATCATTTGGGTGGACGGCAACCGCGAAGCCAAAATCCGAGGGAGCCATATTCTCGATCTCATTTCAGGCCCGTCCTCCGTTGTCAGAGCGATAGATCGGAGAGTGAAGCTGGACTCAGAATCGGTCGGGCTGACTGCAGCATTGGACCATGCAGTGGGGGGGCTTGCTTTCGGAATCGTCTCCGCCCTGATCCTCCGGGAGAAAGTCGTATTTCATTCCGTGAGCGGCTTGCTCCCAGTTTTCTCCTTCGTCATTAGTCTGCCAGGCTCCGCCACAGGAAATTCCAACGGCAACGCGTTCAGGATCGTGTTGTCTCCGGCCCAGAGGAAATCACGAGCTCGGATGTTACGATTCCAGAATGCCGCATTGTTTACGATGATGAAAGCAAGGAAGGCGAGAATCCAGAAAAAGAGCTGGAGTGAAACGGTGGGCGTTCAGGGTGGAAAGCCGAAGCTCAACTTCACCGCAGAATATTCCGGGTGAATAGTGCCGTCCTTTGCGCGTATCACCAGCGGAGGCTCGACCCAGATTTGATCGTGCATGGACTCCGGGAGGTCGCATTTTCTCGACATGACAAACAGGCCGAGTAGAGGTGGTTCTCCTTCGCGAAGGACGATGTGTCGCTCTCGCACGATGGTGAGATCGGCAGCTTTGGAAGCCTCAGTGACACGCTCTCGTTGCTCGTCCGGATTGACAGGGAAGACGCAGGCGAAGATGCCCCCGTTTTCCAAATGTTGAGAAGCGGTAGAGCAGTAGTCAGCTATTGTTCCACGCACTTCGAAGCGGCAGGCAACCTTTTGGGGATGGTCGCCTACGACACCGGTTCCGAGTGGGAAATACGGCGGGCTGCCCAGAATGAGATCGAACTTTTCCTCCTTTGCCAAAACATCGGGGCTTCGCAAATCACCCTGACGAATTTCAAAACGGTCTTCAAATCCATTCCAGCGAACTGATTTTTTTGCGAGAGGAGTGCTTTCTTCCTGAGCTTCAATACTGACGATTTCTGCTCCCGGGAGACGCCACGCGGCTACCATAGCAACGGTTCCGATGCCGCTGCCCAGATCGAGGATTCGCCTAGCACTGGGGCACCATGTGGTCCCATACCAGGCCGTCAGCAGATCGTCGGTGGAATAGCGGTGCCCATCCTTGAGTTGAAAAATGCGAAGGTGCCCACAGAGAACATCGAGCGTTTCGTTTTCGCCAATTTCAAGATCTGGATCCCCCTCGGAATCGCCGGGGGCGGGGCTGCCGGGAATGGCGTATCCGCGAAAATGAGTTTTTGGGGAAATGTCTTTTTGCTTACCTGCCATCGGGAGTGAATTACTGTGCCCCAGACTGATATACTTTCGTGCGAAAATCGAATGTTTATGACTTAGCCGCAATCCCGCCGGACCGAGGGGGTCGCGAACGCTGGCTGCCTGCTGTATAAAAGAATGATGACTTCTTTATCTCGTTTTTGTTTTGTTGCCCTCTTTGTATCCGTTTGTATTGGAATTTCTCCAGCTCGCGGAGCTGAGCAGCCCAATGTTCTCTGGATTTATCTCGAGGACGTCAGTGGCTGGTTTGGTTGCTATGGCGATGAAGTGATCGATACACCCAACATCGATGCCCTTGCCAAGGCAGGAACAAAGTTTACGCGGTTCTACACTCCGGCCGGGGTATGCTCGGCGACGCGCTCTGCCATCGTGACGGGTTACATGCAAACGACGATTGGTGCGCACAACCATCGGAGTTGCCGGGCTGACTTCCGGGGAAAATCGATGGGGGAATATGACAAAAATGTTCTGCAGAAGTGGGCGACTCCCTTGCCGATCCGATTTCGCAAAGCTGGATTCTGGACCTTCAATGAAGGAGGGAAAGACGACTACAATTTCGAGTGGTCGGTGGAGGAGCTCTATGATTTCGAGCGAAGCAAAGGCGGCTGGGGACCGGGGTCGTTTTTGAAGGGGGACTGCCTGAAAGATAAGCCGGATGGAAAGCCCTTCTTTGGCCAGATTCAACTGGGCGGTGGCAAGCTTGGGAAGCGCGCGGAGAAAGTTATTGATCCATCTGCCGTCCCGGTTCCTCCGTATTATCCCGACGTCGCGATTGTTCGTGAGGAGATTGCCCATCACTACGATTGTCTCCTGAAAACCGACGAGCAAGTTGGGCAGGTGATCGCCAAGTTGAAGGAAGATGGTCTCTACGAGAATACCTTTATCTTCATGTTTTCCGATCATGGCATGAAGCTGCATCGCCACAAGCAGATGCTATACGAAGGAGGGATCCACATGCCGCTTATCGTTGTCGGTCCCGGGATCGAGGCGGGAGCGGTCCGGGATGACCTCGTCAGTGGGATCGACGTTTCCGCGGCATCGCTTGCGGTTTCTGAAATCGGTGTTCCGAAAAAAATGGAGGGGCTCAATTTTCTGGTCGAAGATTACCAGCCAAGAAAGTATCTCGTGGCGGCGCGCGATCGCTGCGACTACACGATCGAAAAAATCCGTGCGGTAGTGACTCCGCGTTTCAAATATCTCCGCAACTACCTGACGGATCGCCCCTACATGCAGCCGACCTACAAAGATGGCTGGCCGGTCACGAAGAAGTTTCGCGAGATGATGGCGAACGGGGAAATGAACGAGACTCAGTTGATTTTCTTCGGCGAGGACCGAGTTCCGGAGGAATTCTACGATTTGGAAAACGACCCTCACGAGCTGCACAACCTTGCTGAAGACCCTCACTTTGCGGAGCAATTGGATCAGCATCGCAAATATCTCGCGGAGTGGATTGAGGAAACCGGCGACAAGGGGCAGGCCCCAGAATCTGATGTGGGACTTCTTTCTGCTTTGAAGCGCTGGGAAGACAAGTGTGTGAACCCGGAATATGACCGTGTCAGATACTTGCTAAAGAAAGAGGAAAAGAAAAAATGAAAGCTGCCCTTGGTGTAGCGCTGATGGTTTTCGGAACTTTGTTCCTTTCCTTTGGGGAATATGCGCGTACTCGAAAAGTTTTATTCTTCGATCTGTGGAAACTTGATCATTGGAATAACCTGAAGTTTTGTCATGGTGAGCCGGAATGGGTTGAATAATGTGCATACTGTGATCCTTCCTTTCTGGATCGAGGTGTCAAATTTTCCAGTGTCTGGATTGATGAAGAGACTGGGAAGTCTCGTCTCGTTCACTCTGTGAAATGGTCGCCGTTTACGATGGTGGCGGCCGAGAGTGATGATGGGGTTTCCTGGAAACCCGTGAACGTGCCCGACCTGCCGTTGGAAGGGGAAAAGTTGGCACCCAATAATCTTTTCACCGTCGATTGCTCAGGCGGAGGTGTCTACATTGACGAAGAGGAAACCGATGGATATCGCTATCGAAATTTCGGTAGGCAGCACGCCCATGCTGTCTTTGAACGAGCACTCAAGGATCCCAACCATCATTGGCACAAAGTTGCTACAGAGGAAGGTGAAAAGCACTACTTCGGTGAGCATCTTTTATTTGATCGAATAGAACGCATTTGGCCTGATGAATGGCTCCTGCTCCTTTTCGGAATCGTATTGCTCAAGTTGATCTTCTTTTTTCTCCGATTCGTCTTTCTACTCAATTTTATCCTCGATGACAGAGGGATGGTGATTTGGAAATTTTTCTGGGCAAAGAAGTTTCGCTACGATGATATTGATTAGATCGATACCTGAACGCTCTGGGTGATCCTCCGTGATGGAAAGGGACGGGCGCTAAGAGGTGCAAAACTCCTCGAAACCAAACAGCTCTTGGAGGAATTGTCGCGGTGGAGTGGAAAAGAAATCGGAGAGTTGCTCGAGCAGACGAAGTAAAAACTCACGCGAGCATCTCCTTTAGCACATGGCCGTGTACATCGGTGAGGCGGCGATCGATTCCATTGTGTCTCACCGTGAGTTGTTCGTGATCGATACCCAGTTGATGAAGAATTGTCGCGTGGATGTCGTAGACATGAGTGGGGCGGTTTCTGTCGAGCGGTTTGAAACCCCATTCGTCTGACTCTCCATAGGTACCGCCTTTGATTCCGCCACCGCAAAGCCAGTTGGTGAAAACAAAAGGATTGTGATCTCGCCCCTTGCTGCCTTGCGAGCACGGCATTCTCCCAAATTCTGTCGTCCAGAGAATGATCGTATCTTCCAGCATGCCGCGCTGCTTCAGATCCTTGATCAGGGCTGCCGCGCCTCGTGACATTCCCAATGCGAGTGGCGCATGGTCTCGCTTCACATCCCCGTGGCTGTCCCAGTTGCGTCGAGGAAAGCCGTTGTCATTGCCGCTCCACACCTGCACGAATCGAACGCCGCGCTCGAGAAGCCGACGGGCAACGAGACACTTCCTTCCGAAAAACTCGGTCTCTGCTTTCTCATTGATCGTTCCGGAATCGTCGACACCGGGGCCATCGGGAGAAAGGCCATACATGTCTTTGATGTATTCCGGTTCCCGCGAAACGTCGAGTGCATCGGTCGCACTGAGTTGCATCGCTGCTGCCAATTCGTAACTGCGGACGCGAGCGGAAAGTCGATCGTCTCCGGGACGGTCGGCGGCATGAAGCGCATTGAGTTTCGAGAGCGCCTCAAGCCCTGCGCGATCGTTTTCGGGAGTGATGAATTGGCTTTTCGGTGCGAAAAGATCAGCGATCGGCTTTTCTGAACCGGGGCGAATGACCGTGCCTTGATGCTCGGCGGGAAGAAAAGCCGTGGCCCAATTCTTGGCTCCGTTGGAGGCGTAGCCGCGGTGATCGGGCAAAACCACAAAGCCGGGAAGATTTTCATTTTCACTTCCGAGACCGTAAGAAACCCACGAACCGGCACTCGGAAAGCCGGGAAAGTTGAAGCCTGTCGTCTGCAGAAGTGTGCCCTGGCTGTGAACTCCAGTCTTTCCCTCCATGTTGTGAACGAACGCGATGTCATCAACGACTTCTCCAAGAGGCGCGACGATGTCGCTCATCATTTTCCCGCTCTTGCCATAGGGGCAGAATTTCCATGGGCTGGCGAAGGTGGCTCCGGGCGTGCTTTGAAAAAGTTCCACTGCCTCGCCGGGATCCCAGGCCTTGCCGTCTTCTTTCTTCAAAAGCGGTTTGTGATCGAAGGTGTCGACATGACTCGCCGCGCCGGCCATGAAAAGCTGAATCACCCGCTTTGCTTTCGGTGGATGATGCAAGCGTTGCCCGAGAACACCGTCGCGTGCGAGCAAGTCGCCGAGGGCGAGGCTGCCAAATGCACTCGTCGAGGCGCCCAGGAAATGGCGGCGCGATGTTCTGAGTTCAGTCGACATACACAAAAGCGTTCAGGTTGAATAGAACCCGAGCGAAGGCTTCTTCGCCGTGTTCAGATAGGTGATTTGTCAGGATTTTTTTTTCCTCTTCAGAAGGGAGACGACTCAATGCCAGTTGGCATGCCAATAGGACTTTGGCTTCGGCAGAGGATGTGGTGTTTTTGCGAAGGCGATCTGCGAATTGTCCTGACATGGCTTCCACAAATCGATGATTCCACTGGGTGAGCGCCTGCAGGGCGGTTGTCGACTCGTCCCTTGCCGGAACGCTCAAGCTGGGATCCGCGCAGTCGAGCGTTGTCAGCATGGGTTGCGGTTGAGAGCGAACGACAAAACGATAAATCGTCCTTCGATGCGACTTGGGATCGTTTGGATCGTAGAGGTGATATTGGTAGTGAGGAGAATGCTGTGGTTTCTCGATTACGAAATCCTGAAAGCTGGGGCCGCCCATTTTTCTATCGAGCAGCCCGCTGATGACGAGGATGGAATCGCGGAACTCCTCAGCGGTGAGGCGTCGGCGCTTCCCTCTCCAGAGATAGGTATTGCTTCCATCGATCACAGCGTTTTCTGCATTGCCACTGCTGGAGCGGCGATAGGCATCACTGATCACGATTTTTCTGACGAGAGCCTTCAGCGAATGGTTCGGATCGTCTCGCAAGTTCGACGCCAGGCTGTCGAGCAGCTGAGGGTGAGACGGCTCCATTCCGCCGCGTCCGAAGTCGTTCGGAGTCCCGACAAGAGGTGCTCCCATCGTCCATTGCCAGACTCGGTTTGCAATCGACCGCCAGAAGAGCGGGTTATCCTTCCGGGTGAGATAGCGGGCCAGTTCTGCGCGTGCTTTTGCTTCATCCCATTCTTTCTTGGAAAAGAACTCTGGTTTCACGGTGGGCCAGAGTGGAGGCGCGCCCGGGCGCATTGGATCGCCGGGAGTGCTA
>JAKMGR010000276.1 GCA_022424805.1 Verrucomicrobiales bacterium | reverse complement strand
AGGCGGCCCCGTAGAACTGCGCTCATTTTCCATCGAGGCATCGGGTGATTTGAAGGGTCTGAATGAACTCTCTTCGGGCGGATCCGGCCCCTGTCACATCAGCATTTCACCGAACGGAAAGTTCGCGGCCGTCGCCAACTACGGAGGAGGTTCCGTATCCAGTTATTCCATCGATTCGAATGGTCAGCTCGTCGGTCCAGCATCAACGATCCAACATAAAGGCAGCAGCGTTCATCCGAAGCGCCAAACAAAGCCCCATGCTCACTCGATCAATTTTTCCATCGACAGTCGATTCGCATACGCCGCTGATTTGGGGACAGATAAAATCTATGTCTACGCCGTCGATGAAGAGACGGGCGAACTAACCGTTTCTTCTCAAGCAGATCTTCCCGGAGGTTCCGGCCCGAGGCATTTTGCGGTTCATCCCTCAGGCAAATGGGCATTCTTGATCAACGAAATGACTCGCGATGTCACTTCATTTCGGGTGGACACCCAATCCGGAGAGCTCTCGCTGATTGCCAAAGCCTCCACACTCCCACCGGATGCAGACCCGGAAGGTTCGACTGCAGAAATCGTAATCCACCCTTCGGGCGGTTTTGTCTACGGATCAAATCGAGGTCATGACTCCATCGTTGTGTTTTCGTTAGACAAAAACACGGGCAAACTGACTCGCGTCGAAAACGAGCCAATTCAGGGGGAGATTCCCCGGAACTTTGCCGTGACTCCTGATGGAAAATGGTTGCTCGCTGCCGGACAAAGATCGCATTCAATCGCTGTGTTCTCGATCGATCCGGAAACCGGGGAACTCGACTACACCGGAAATCGAATCACGGTAGACAGCCCCGTATGCATTCGTTTCCATAAACGAGGCTGAACGCGTGTCCCGAATCCCAGAAAGCCTCGACGGGCAACGGACTTGGTCACGGTAAACTGTATCGAATTGGGAAGGATTTGTTACCCCTGCTGCTTTTGGTGTTCCGCAAAGAATCCAATCGTGATCCTGAAAGCGATTCAACCATGGGAAAAGTCTTCGGCTCCCCCCGTCTTTACAGAGAACTCAGGGTATGGAAGGCTTCTGCCATGAAAACTGCCATTGCTATTCTCTCCGCTGCGATCCTGGCTTCGACGCTTCACGCCCGAACCTGGACGTCATCCAGCGGTTCGACCATCGAAGCAGAAATGGTATCGAAAAACAGCCTCGGCGTGAACCTGCGCCGTCCGGATGGGAAGGAAATCTTCGTCAAGTTTGATCAACTGTCCCAAGCCGATCGCGACTTCGTCGAGGGGGACGGTAACGAAGCGAGCGATGGCGGATTCAACCTGCCATCACAACTTGCTACAATGGTCGAAGAGAGCGGCGTGCTCCTGATGGAAGACAACTTCAATCGCGAAGACTCGGATGAAACAGATGATCTCGGTGAACCCTGGGCAACCAACAGCAAGAGCCGGGCGATGGGTGACAAGCAAAACGACCTCGTCGACGGAGCACTGGTGATGACGATCTCGCCGCGAGCGGATCACGCCATCTCCACGAACTTCATGCCTAAGGAAACCTACGGCGACTGCGTGCTGTTCGTCCGGATGAAGCTGGAAGAAGGTGGGCAACTCAAGCTGGCCTACAATGACAAAGCCGATAAGTCCGTCTGGGCCGGCCACATCAACGGTGTAACCATGAACGAGAAAAGCATCGTCCTCGCCGACGAGCGTTCCGCGCGCTTCAAGATGGATTACCGGGAGAACAAAGAGTCCCGGGAATACAGGGACGCCATGGCAGCTGCAGAGAAAAGCTTCCCTGCCGAAATTGAGGCAGATGAGTGGCACGAAGTGGCAACGCTTCATCAGGGTGATACCCTGACCGTTTTCATCGACGGCAAAGAAGTCGCTTCCCACACCTCACCGGGATTCAATCACCCGACAAAGAATCACTTCGCATTCGCAGTGCCGAAGAAAGCGATCGTGGATGACTTTTACCTCTGGACGCGGAAAGCCGCGGAGGCGCACTCGGCCCACCCGCCGCCGCGCGAATCGGATTGCCTCACTATATCGACTGCCAATTCCACCGCGATCCACATCTTTGACCACCGTCATCCCTCTGGCGTCACCTCATCCCGATAGGCATTTACCTCTTTCACTGCCTCAGCCAAGCCTGGTCGCTTTACCATATTCTCACCGAAGAATCCCTGTTTCACTCCGGGCTTTCCAAATCCCTTTGGTGTATCGACCGGATTGCACCAGAAGGCGCCGATGATGAAATCGGTATCGAGAGCGGCGCGGATGTATTCCGAGTATTGTTTGCCTGCTTCTACCGAATTGGCGGCAGGCTTCCAGCTGCGGATATCCTTGTCCCCATCTTTGAACCGAACCGCGAAGTCGCATAGGAGGATGGGCTTGCCGGTGAGGGCGTGGATTTCTTCGTACTGTGCTTTTGGATACGCCCCCTGAAACGGCGGCTGAATCGCGATAGCGTCAACGTAGGGGAGCATCTCTTCGAGAACTTCCGGAGCAATCGTATTGAAGGCAAAGCGATCGCCGAAGATGAGTTGGTCGGGTGCATATTTCCGATTCGCTTCACCGACGACACGAAAGTATTCGCGGGCAATGAGGCGGAGAAAAGCAAGGTCTCTCCCCTTTTCATTGTCTTCCCAGGTACTGACAAATTTCTGGTAGGCTTTTTGGCCGGGAGCTTCTGCCGGCAGATTGCGTAGGAACTCGACCCAGTTGGTTCCGGATGAATTCTCGAGGGGCCATGCCCCGAGGTCGGTCCAGGTGTAGCCGATGCAGTTGGGGTTGTTGCGACTTTTCGTACAGGAAAATTTCACTCCCGCTTCGAGCTTCGCTTGCTCCTTTGGATCAAAAATGTCGACAAACTTAACGCCGTTCTTACCTCGATAGGTGGAGATCGGAACGAGATGATTCCAACTCTCGATATAAGGCATATCGTCCCGCAACTCCGGCGGACAGCCATAGCCGTATGCATTAAAGCCAAGTTCTTTGCAGGCATTGGAGAATTGTTCAAAATCGAGTCCGGCCTGCTTGTTGTTCACGTGAGTGATACCGTGAGCAAAGAAGGGTTTGCCCTCGGAATTGACAAGCCAATTACGATTTTCGATTTTGGTCAGGGCGATAGGGGTGAACGCCGTGTCCTGAGCAGTAAGTGGCAACGTGAACAGGAAGGTGAATGCGAGGAGGAGTTTCATGGGGAATGCGTGGCAATTCAAACAGGCGAGAATGGTTCTGTGTGATTACTGCTGCTTAAACTTAATCGTGCGCGGCCACCCCGGTACATCCACTTTGATCGGCACACGATCTTCGTTCATAGGGTGAAACTGCACTTCGATTTCCCTCTGTTCGGCGTCGAAGAGAATAATCCCATAGCCATTCAGCCCGTTGCCGGCACCGTACATGGTGACCTTGTTTCCGAAGCGATCATGGAACTCCCCGGTGTTTTCCGGCGCGCCGGGTTCTCGATTTTTCCCGGCTTCGAGCGGCTCCCACTTGCGGCTTGCCCGGGAAGAAAAAGAGGGAAGTGAATAAGTCAGGGGGCCATCATTGAAATTCTCGACTCCATGCCGACCGAGAGTTCCCAGATGAACATCGCCATGGAGCATCACGACCGGAGCATCGCCAATTACTTTCAATGCGCGATTCCTTCCCGACTGAGGCCAAGCATTGGAGTCGGTATCCGCGGAAGTAGGAGAATACATGGCAACATGCACCCAGGGACTGGATGAAAGGACGGCTCCAAGCTTCCCGGATTGCTTCAGATCATTGGACCACTGTTTGAGAAAGGCTTCCTGCTCCTTTCCCAGCAACTGCAAATCCGGTCGATCGAGCTGGGTGCAGTCGTAATCAGGATCGAGAACCACTTCGATTTCGAAATCTGTTTTGCGCGGATTGGGCCACTGAAATCCCGGTGGAGCGATCAGTTCCGTGATAACCTCCGATGGAGCGCTCTTGAACTTCCGATCTTCGAGAATCGCGAATCGTACCCCACCGTATTCGAGCGCAGTGTAGTAGGCGAGAGTGCCATCACCGTGAGGACCCGGATCAACCGGGTCAGGAAGATTTCCGGTCTGGGTGAACTCAGCGGCATTGACCCAATCAGGATGAGTCGGGTAGCCACCAGTGGTTCGATCGCCTTTCATTCTAACACCTCCTCTGCCCCAGAGGTCATTGGCAAACACATCATGGTCATCGGTGATCATGATGGTGGGCCGATCTCTCATCAGCTCCCGAAACGCCTCGCCGAATTTCCGGTATTTCTCGAGGTAGTTCTTCATACCTCGTGGAACCTCCTCTTTCGTCTGCGCCTGAAACATGGGGCTGCCGTAGTCGTTCTCGTAGATCTGATCGCCGGAAAAAAAGACGAGGTCAGGATCATGAGCGATCAATTCTGCAATCGCTTCTTTCCAAGGCCAGGCGATATCCTTGTGACAGGACAAACCAGCCAGCTTCAAGGTCGAACCCTCTTTCGGTTCCGCACGAAAGATGCCCTCCCATTTGGCATCACCACAGGTCACTTGGAAAAACCGGGGCTCGTGACGAGGCCAGGACTCGAGAGTGAAAAGGGCCGTAGCGGTGAGAGAATCGATTGGATTTGATTGAACGCGCTCCCATTCGCCCCCTGCTTCACTTCGCAACGAGAGATTCACAATTTCGGGCTCTTCGCCGACAGGAGCAGTAGGATCCGAGTTAAGATGCACGAGCAACTTCATCTTCCCCTGATGCTGACAATACTGCGTCCAGAGAATTTCAGTCGCTCCAACTTGGGCTGCGGCGAAGCACGAACCAGCAAGGGCAATAAGGAGGGGAAAGAGCAGTCTGGGAATTCTCATAAGATCGCAACGGGAAAGCTTGGAATTTAAGCGTAATCGAAGCAAACTGAATTAGTTTGAAATTCACGGCTCAAAGAATCCCCCTCACCATCCTGGCGCTGGCTCTGTGCCTTGGCTCCCAACCCACCGACGCAAAGGAAAAGCTTACCCACGTCCTCGCACCTCTGGCTGCCAATTTGGAGCCTGATAAAAAAGTCGTCTACAAAACAGTCGGCGATCGAGACCTCCACCTCCATGTTTTTTCTCCTGATGAAGAGGAAGCTAAGCCAGAACTGCGCCCATGCCTGCTTCTCATTCACGGGGGCGGCTGGACCGGCGGCGAGGCTCGTCGGCAATACCCGATCGCGGATCACTATGCTAAGCTGGGGGTAATTGCGATCAGTTTAGAATACAGGCTCCTGGGAGACAAAAAGGGCAACACGGTTTTCGACTGTGTAAAAGACGGTCGATCAGCCGTGCGTTACCTGCGTTTTCATGCTGAAGAATTCGGGATAGACCCGAATCGCATCGCGGTCAGTGGAGCGTCTGCTGGTGGTCATGTCGCACTGGGCACTGCAGTTTTTGAAAATGGCCCCGACATGGATGAAGCGTCCGACTACCTTTCCGTCTCTTGTCGACCCGATCTGCTGATACCTATGTATCCCGTCATCGACACGTCCGGTGATGGCTATGGACAAAAGAAAATCGGTGAGCGCTGGCAGGAACTTTCTCCCGTTCACCATGTGAAGTCCGAACTGCCCCCCATGCTGATCCTTCATGGAACCGGCGACACCGTGACTCCCTTTGCAGGAGCGGAGCGTTTTGTCGAGCAATCAACAACCGCCGGCAACGACTGCGAACTCTTCGCCTTTGAAGGGGGGCGACACGGCTGGTTTATTTTTAATCTCGATCACTACCGCGAAGCACAAGGGAGAATGGATGCCTTCCTCAAAAAGCACGGCTGGATCGCGGAATCGCGTGCTGCCGCTGACGACGAAGAATTGTGTTATGCTAAACGGGGCTCCCGAATTTGCATCCCTGACGAACGAGAACAAAAGGTTCGCGCCTCCATGTACGGCCGTGCAACCAACCACTCACCCCAAGAGATAGATCATCACAGCCTGGGAGCCCTGTCATCGTCTCTGGGGAAACACCAAGGTCCCCTGCCTTCATTCCGATCCGCGATTTCCCGAATGTGAACCGGGAGAAATACAGACCGTTCGCGGCTGGTTATCGTTTTACGAAGGAGACGATGTAGAACAATAGCTGGAAAGAATCACGAAGATATTCTTTTCGGAGCGTTGAGAGAAGCATCTCGATGCAACTAACTGCCCCGTCACGCAATCATATCCTGGATCACTTGCCCGCCAAATTGCGATAGCTGTTTGTATCTTCCCCCATGGAAATAGGTCAGTTTGTTATCATCCAACCCTAACAAGTGCAGAATTGTGCAGTGAACATCGCGGATCGGATGCACGCAATCAACTGCCTCGGCGCCGAGTTCGTCGGTTGCTCCGATTATAGAACCTTTCTTCACTCCGCCTCCGGCGAAAAGCATCGTCATGGCATCAACATTGTGACCCCGCCCTAAGGAATACACACCGCCGCGCTTGTTGTTGTCGGGCGTGCGGCCAAATTCACCACACCAGATTACTAGAGTATCCTCGAGCATGCCGCGGCGCTTGAGATCCTTGATCAGTCCTGCCATCCCTTTGTCCACGCTCTGAATCCGGGAAGAGTGCCCGCGCTCGAGGTAATCGTGGCTATCCCACCCACCAGAGAAAATCTGAACAAAGCGGACGCCTTTCTCAACGAGGCGGCGTGCCATGAGACACTGCTTTCCGAAGGTTTCCGTTTCCTTATTGTCGAGACCGTAGAGCTCTTTGATGTGTTCCGGCTCTTTGTCGATATCGATGACACCCGGGACTTCCATCTGCATGCGATAGGCGAGTTCGTAGTTTTCCATACGCGCTGTCAAGGCCTCGTGTTGTGGATGGTCAGCGGCATGCTTCTGGTTCAGAGCGGCCAACTCATCCAACGCTCTCCGTTGATGCTCCCGGCTCTTGAATGATTGGGATTCCAGATCAAGAATGGGTGACCCCTCGGGGCGCAGGCGAGTCCCCTGGTAGTGAGCCGGAAGGAAACCATTGCTCCAATTGCGAGAACCACCCTGGGGAAGGGCCAGTTCAGTCATGACGACGTAACCGGGTAGATTCTGATTCACCGAACCAAGGCCATAGTTAATCCAGGAGCCGACGGCGGGGTCTCCGCCAAGACGACTACCGGTATTCATATGAAAGAGGGCTTCGGGGTGGTTTAGCGATTCGGCCTGACAGCCCCTATAGTTGCAGAGTTCATCGGCGACTTCGGGGTCAGCCATGTGAACCCACTGATCGCTCATGTCGAGCCCGGCGTTTCCTACTTGGCGTGAACCGAAGGGACTTCCGACGTAAAAGCGGAAACCGGTGGCAAGACCTGCAGTGCTTTTTGACTCCTGCTTGTGCAGCTTGGTCAGCATTGGTTTGGGGTCGAAGGTATCAACCTGGCTGGGACCACCTTCCATGAAGAGCATGATCACATTCTTTGCCTTCGCGTCGTGCATTGGCTTTTTCACAGCGAGAGGGCCCACCTTCGCAGTGCTTTCGGCAGCAAGCATGTCGCTGAGTGCAACACTACCAAGGGAGGCGCCAAGACCGTAGAGAAACTCGCGGCGGGAGCTAGCGGTAGATATGGGGCGGGAGCAGATGGGATTTTTCATCTTCTTTTGTATGATAGGGTTTCTGAATTAGTAGACGTGGGCAAACTCATTCGTATTGAACAGGAGGAGGCAAATATCTGCCAATGCTCTCGTTTCCGGATCAACATCGGATGCTTTGAGATCGGACTGGTAGCTTTCGAAAGCAGGTAGGATTTCCTGATATTCAAATGTATCTCCAGAAAACTCCTCGACGAGTGATCGCGTAATTTTGGTGGGATACTCCGTCGACTCCGGCTCTACGGCGCGGTGGTATTCCTCCATTTCCGCCATATATTTCGTGAGACGGTTCATCTCAACCCCGTCAGGAGAGCGTCCGAGCGCGCGTTTGAAAGCTTGTGTGATTTGCTCCTCTTGATCGCTGCTCGCTTCCTTGAGATTCTTCGCAAAAGCAATTGAACGATCGGTAATCATTTCGCTGTTCAACAAGGTAAATGCCTGAGGAGAAACAGCAGCACTATCCCGCATCTCGCAGGAATCATTCGGATTCGGCTGATTAAACAATTCCAGGAACGGGTTCGCCATGCCACGAACGCGATAGGCATATATCGTCCGACGGTTCCGCTTCTCGGGCGTTGAAT
>JAKMGR010000468.1 GCA_022424805.1 Verrucomicrobiales bacterium | reverse complement strand
GGTTTGTTGGACCAGGCTTTTCCGAGGGTGTTCTGAAATGGAGGGAGATTCTCCGAAAAAAGAACAGTGGCGATGCCTTCTTCACTGGCCGCACTGGCCCCATTTTTCCGAGCAATGGTGGCCGAGGCATAGGGGCTTTCGACGACTAATGCGACGAGGCTTTTCTGCCTTGATTGCCACGTCCGCGTGTGCCGAGGAGTTGTTTTTCCAACCATCTCGCGGCGGCGGCGGCGAAGTCTCTCGCGAAAGGTTTCTCCTGAATCGCTGTCAGGCGAATCAGGGAGGCGAAAGGGTGTGATGTTGTCTTCGGAGTCGTCCATCTATGGCGCAACAGAGAGAAATGGGTGTCAGGAAGGGAGAGCGTCGAAGAAGGGTTGGTCGAGCTTCGCAAATTCACCGGTGGCGGTTAATTGCTCGGGACGAATGCTATCGTGCTTCGGATGCTGGGAAAGAAACTTTTGGAACAGAGTCACGACGAGCTGTTTACGATAGGCGCTTTCGCCTCGGGATTCATCGACTTCGACTTTGTCGTTGAGTAAAGGGAGTGCCTCGAGCGCAGTGGACTCGTTCCACTTTTTCCCAGCAAGAAATTCTTCGACATCGCGAACCCGGGTCGGAATTTTGCCAATGCCAGAGTATGCGATGCGCGCTTTGGCGATCGTTTGATCTCGCAATTCGAGGGAAAAGGCACCAGTTCCCCAGACTCGGCTCAGTGAGCGTCGAGGAGCAGCGGTGTAGATATCTGTTATCGTAGCTGTGACGCCCCTTTGGGCGAGCACAGAAGCGGAATTTCGAGGGATGATGACGGCGCGAATGATTTCGTTCGGTATGAGGATCGATTCTCCGGTCTCTTCGAAAAATTGAGAAAGGGGAGCGTCTCTTTCGCCGTCTTCTGAAAGGAGAATCACTCTCGCATTCAGGGCCATCAGCAGCGCAGTGATTGGTCCATCTTTCCAGCTGGAGGCGAGGTAACCGCCTAGGCTGACGCGGTTCCGAATCGGGCGAGATGCGAAGCGCCGAAGCACTTTGGGAATGGAGGGACATTCGCGCCCGATGAGTTCAGCGATTTCGGTGAGAGAGATCGCTGAACCAATTTCCCACTCTTCTTCCGTGGTGATGAAATCGGTGAGTTCTTTGATGGCCTCGACGGAAATGAGATTCGGCCATTCGACTCCTCCTGCGAGAGAGGCGAGCTCTGTCCCTCCGGATACGAGGCGTGCGTTCGGGTATTCCCGCTTGAGGCGGAGCATTTCAACGAGGGTCGAGGGGCGATAGAATCGTCGCTTCGCTCCGTCAACGTAACTGAATGAGGGGCGTTCTTTCATTCGGAAAAGCCTCTTCGTAAATCGATCTTCGAAGATATCGTGCTTCCCCGTCCAGACGGAGCTTTCGTGTCCGGATCGCTCTGCTCGCTGGGCAGCTTCGAGACGAAGTTGTTCCGTCGAGGCGAAAACCTGGGCAGCCACTTCCCGGATTGCCGGTGTGTTTGCGGTGCGTGTGACTATGGAATCGAACTGGTCGCTGATCTGGCCCTGGCGTCGCAAGTCGGGGCGGTAGTAACCTTCGAAGAGCAGTATTCGGAGCGCTCCCGTCCGCTCTATACCGCATTCAAGTTGGTGATTTCGCAGGGCAAGGTTGACCGGGTGGTCAGGCTCGGCGTTCTGGATTCCTTCTGAGGTCCAGATCTGGCGCCCTGCCAACATCGGCAGCATGATGAGCCCTGCGTCGACGACGCGAAACCGGTGCCGGTCTCCTTCGAGGTCTCCCATTACGACAGGGTTTCCGCCCTGCCAGGCATCGTGAATGGAAAAGTCGTGAAAGCAGGGGTCGAGTTGGCTCAAAAAGGAAGCGAGTGATCTATGGGTATCCTCTTTTTCAACACGGCACTCCTCGCCATCGAGCTCAAACGTAAACCAACTTTGCATGATTCGGACGCGCGCTGCTTGGTTTAGGTTTCTTAACAATCAGGGAAGCCAAACAGATACGAACCCTCTTAGTAACACAGATTTGCGGGGATTTCTACAGCAAAAATCAGGAGAACTCTTGTTTCGATAGGT
>JAKMGR010000273.1 GCA_022424805.1 Verrucomicrobiales bacterium | reverse complement strand
TGTCTCAGCCCCGACCGGAGAACCGATCGGAAAATTTGATACACCGCGACCTGAGTCATCTCTGCTCACTGTCAAAATCGTTGTTCCCTTAGCGATGATGAACGAACTCGCGAGCAAAGAAATTCCGGCTCAATTTGAGGGTCAGGAAAACAAGGGAATCCACAAGCAAATCAAAAATGGAAGCTACGCCTGGAAAGCTGTCCGCGGCGACATTGTCATTGAAAACGGGGGGGATCGCCTCTCTTTCGCAACCCCGTTTCGCGGAGCCGCAAAAGTGAAGGGCACGGTCGACGCCAAGATTTTAACAATTCCGATTGATAGCGACGTGCAGTTGGAAGGTGCCATCGGCGGTTCGATCACACCAAAAATTCTCCCGAACTGGCAAGTCGATCCACAACTAGTGCCACAGATCAATCTCTCGAGAGCAAACCTCTCCATCGGCCAACTCGGAAGACTCGACGTCAGTGATCTCTTCGGCGGCAGCCTCGGACAATACATCCAGAAAGAGGCTCGTAAACTCACTCCCGCCATTCGCAAAAAGCTCAACGTTCGCAAGTCAGTCAGTAAGCTCTGGCATCAAGCCTACATCACACAGCTTGTCTCCAGTGAGCCAAAGATCTGGGTGAGAATCGAGCCAGAGGAGGTCGTCCTTGCCCCCATCGATTACTCAGAGGCAGATCACATTTCTTTTACCATCGGAATCCGCTCCAAAACCATCGTGACGAACCGCGAACCGAGCGAACCTGAGCGTCACACTTTGCCGGATCTAGTCCCCCTTGATGGTCCCGTTCCGACGGAACTTCGATTACCCCTCATCGTCGGCATGGCCGAGCTGAACGAAGTCCTCGCAAAAGAAAACATCGAGATCGATACCGGCATCGGAACGAGGATCGACATCTCCGGAATGGAAGCCCAGATCGCTCAGGGCGGTATGCTCAACCTGAAACTGAATATTCAGGCCGATAAAAGCCGTCTCGGCCGAGGGGTTGCGGGAGACATCTGGGTGAAAGCACGTCCCGTGATTGATTACGAAAAACAGTCCCTCGGCTTTACCGATTTCGAACTCACAGTCGAAACGAAAGACAAGCTCACCACAGCCGCGACCTGGCTGCTCGAAGGGCTTCTCACCAAAGGGCTTGAAAGCCAGCTCCGCGTTGATCTTGATGACTACCAGGCTGAGATCGATGAAGAAGTTCAGAAAGGCCTCGCCTCCGCCGATCTTCCGGAAGGCATCAATGTGTCGGTCGAGAATCTCGACATCACCCTGGAAGACATTTACACGGTCACGCGTCACTCGGCCGAGACCGAACTTGACCCGGGAGTCGTCATTGTGATTCGTGCGACCGGCAACCTCGCTACTGAGGTCAACGAAATGCTGCTAAAGCCCGAAGGAGAGGAATGATCCGCTTTCTGCCAATCGTCCCGCTGCTTTTTTCGGCAACGGTTCAAGCCGCGCCCCTTCCCGGCAGCACGCCGCTCGCGGATAAAAACGCCGAGGCCATCGCCGATCGGGTCATGGATGGTGCTCACGCTTTCGTCGACCGGAAAATCGACGAAGCCGTGCAGCTTTCCCATCGAACAAAATTGTCGGACCATTCCCGAGAGCATCTCCAGAACAAACTCGGAGTGGTCGACGAACGCCCCAAAGTGAGGATGGAGTTTTTCTCGGACGCCCACATTTCCTTCGAGGGAAAACCGGCCACCTCACTCGTCGCCGAAGGCCCGGGCTTTGAGGTCCACTCTGTCCGCTGGACCGTGCTGCCCGAACTTTTTGCCGAAGGCCTGCTCGTTACTCCCGTGGCAAAGGAAGGCGCGGGAGTTCTCGAACTCCCGGAAACGCCACCTGCGATGATCCTTTTCCCCGATGCCGACGATACACCCGAGGACATCATCGGCTTGAATGCGAACCTTCGCGGAGAAAAGCAAATCGCAGCGCGCTTCGCCGCCGCCGGATTTCGCATTCTCATTCCGGCGGTTCTTTCCCGCGCTTCCTACACGGTTACTGGAGAACACGAAAAAGCAGTCGCTAGATCAGACCAATCCCATCGCGAATGGATCTACCGACAGGCTTTTCAAATGGGACGGCACCCCATCGGATATGAAATCCAGACGGCACTTGCCGGAGTCGATTGGCTACTCGAAAACAACCTCGCCAGCTCGATCACGGTTGGCGGATATGGCGAAGGAGGACGCTCGGCACTCTATGCAGCTGCTGTCGATACCCGAATCGATCACGCATTCGTCAGCGGTGCTTTTGCTCCTCGCGACCGTGCCTGCGACGAGCCGATTTACCGAAACATTTTTGCTCTCCTTCCCGAGCATTCCGACGCACTAATCGCAGCGCTGATCGCTCCCCGCCCCCTGCTTATCGAGCACACTCTCTTTCCCGAGGTAATAGACCAGAAAGGAGGCATCACGACGCCCGTATTTTCCACCATCCAGACAGAGTTTGATCGAATATCCACAGTACTCGGCACCCTGCAAACACCCCCGAGTTTTCTTCTCCATCACGCGGAAAAAGGTCGACGTGCCGACTATCCGTCCGTCGCTGCCTTTCTCCAGACCGCAGGCATCGAGCGGGAAATCAGCCGCATTGCCCCCTTCGCGCTGCTGATAGATTCACGAGCCCAGTTTTCACCCGAAGCGCGGCAGCTCCGCATTCTCGCGAGCATGGAAAAGCACGTTCAGAGCCTGATCGATCAATCCGACGAAGTCCGGCGCGAGAGCTTCTTTCTCGCGGGCGCTCCGGAACTGCAGGCCGGTCGCTGGTCTACGGAAAAAACGCATCCCATTCTCGACCCAACCAAATTTCTGGCCTTCGCCGAAAAGAAGCGCGAGCAATTTCACAGCGAAGTCATCGGGCGATTCGACGAAAGCCCGGTCCCTCTCGCGCCGCAGTCTCGAAAGATTCTCGAGACCGACAGCTGGACGGCCTGGGATGTCGTCATGGAAGTCTATTCCGGATTCGAAGCCTGGGGCGTCCTCCTTCTTCCCAAAGGCATCGAGCCGGGAGAAAAACGACCGGTTGTTGTTTGTCAGCATGGGAGAAATGGTCTCCCTCGCGATACCGTTGATGCGGCAAAATCCGCCTACAATGATTTTGCAGCGAAACTCGCCGAGCGCGGATTCATTACTTTTGCCCCCCATAATATCTACCGAGGTGAAGACCGCTATCGCTGGCTGGATCGAAAGGCAAACCTCGTTGGCTGCAGTCTCTTTTCCTTCATCACCGCCTCACATCGACAGCAGCTGCAATGGCTCGCCACTCTGCCCGAAGTCGACGCCGAACGGATTGCGTTTTACGGCCTCAGTTACGGTGGAGAAACCGCCATTCGCGTCCCTGCGCTGCTTCCGGAATACTGCCTCTCGATCTGTTCGGGAGACTTTAATCAATGGACTCGAAAAGTCGGCGACTCACGCAACCCACATACCTTCATGCGCACGATCGAGTGGGAAATGCCTTATTGGAACATGGGCAACACCTTTGACTATGGAGACCTAGCTGGATTGATTTTCCCCCGTCCTTTTTTCGTCGAGCGAGGCCACAACGACCGAGTCGCTCGCGACGAGTGGGTCGCCTACGAGTATGCCCGCGTCCGCAGACTCTACACTGCGTTTGGAAAATCCGATCTCACCGGGATCGAATATTTTCTCGGTGGCCATTCCATCAATGGTCAGGGCAGCTTCGATTTTTTGCATCGCCATCTCGATTTGCCGGTGCCCTGAGTCAGTTAAAAGAATTGAACTCTCCATCCTTTCCTGGAAACTTCAGCCTGCCCATCTGGGAACGGTTTCCTCTCGGGCCTTTTACAAATCATGCGTCGCGATACACAGCAAGCGCACATCAACCCGGCGCGAAAAGGATACACTGGAAGCTGTCGATCAATCTCCACTTGATGTAACAGCGCAATTTTTATCTCCAACGCATGGACCGGTTCCTTCGCCGAAGTCCCAGCAACGGATCGGATCGTTCCGGAATCCGGTTTGAGTTAGATAAAGAACGTCATCGTGGCGTTTGACGGAATATTTGATGCCTGTCGTGCACTGCGCGGCTCAATTACCCCGGGGGGCTCTTTTCGAACCCAATATCACGGTCATCACAGCGGAATTAGAACCGGAAAAATCTGATTTTCTCCTGAGCAATGCGGGAAAGCTACTGCGCTCACACGGATTTTCGTCCGTCGAACCTGTCGCATCAAAGTAGGACATTCCAAATGCCACTCCAGATGCCATTCCAGATGCCATTCCAGATGCCATTCCAGATGCGCTTCGCGATGCTTCCGATTTGATCGTTGCCGGAATTCACTCGAAGCACCGCATCAAAGGCATCTCTGTCGGCAGCTTTACATCGAACCTGACTAAAAGAGGCGATACCGCGTTGTTCTTGTCACACTGACGATCTACTTGCCTTCCGCGGCCCACTTTTTCATCAGTTCAATATTCTCCCGAATCGGGCGATCTTTGCCTTTCAGTTCAGGCCGGATTTTGAATTTCTTGAGATATTCGGCCATGTCACTGTCGTACATCTCGGGAGATTCCCCTTCCCGCCCGTGATCATTCGTTTCCTCCATCCAGGTGTCGAGGTGACTACGCATTTTTTTCAACACATCAGCATACTCGGGATTTCCCGCGAGGTTATTGATCTCAAACGGGTCCGCTTTCACATCGTAGAGTTCTTCCTCTGGCCGAGTCTCACGAAATAGCAATTGCTGCGTTTCGTTCAGCTTACCGGCAGCATTCCAATCGCGCAGCGCAATAAGAATTGATTTTGCATCTTTGTAGGCACAGGGCTGGAGATAGGGGCGCTCGGGTAAAAAGTTGCGAATGTAACGAAACTCCTTCGACTTTACCGAGCGCATGTGATCCACGGTTTCATCGCAGCGATCACGTCCCGAAAAAACAACATCCCTCGGCTCATAGTCATCGGCGAGAATATCGCGGGCCTGCATCCAATCGGGCACTCCGATGCCAGCTGCTGCGAGGGAAAGTGCCGCGATGTCAATGTGCTCAACGACATCGTCCCGCACCGTTCCCGCTTTGATCCCCGGTCCTGCAATCACAAGCGGGACGTGGGTGCCTTCCTGATAGAGGAATTGCTTTCCCCTCGCATGACTGATCCCGTGATCGGTCATAAAAAGCACAATCGTATTTTCGAGGACACCTTCTTTCTCCAATCGAGCAATCACTTCCCCAACCATGTGATCCGTCATCCGGACCGAATCCAAATAGGCGGCCCAGTCACGAACGATGTCCGGGTGGTTAGGATAGTAGGGAGGG
>JAKMGR010000436.1 GCA_022424805.1 Verrucomicrobiales bacterium | reverse complement strand
GATTTGTTCGATCAAAGCGGATCGGGCCTCCGGGGAACCATTGTTAAATTTTCCTGCCGCGATATTTCCTCCGGCTCCATCAAAGTGAATGTGAAAAACGCCGGTTTCCTTTGTTCGCCTGTTTCGGGCAAGACCGACCGTATCCGGCGTGACACCACCTTTGCCGTAGTAGCTTTGGGGATGGGACGCGTAAAAAGTCAGGGCGGCAACTGGTTGATCGCCATTCCAAAAAGAAATCAAGTCGAGGTCGGGATCGATTGTTCCGACCGGTTTAGAGATTGCCTCCTCATTTCGGCAGGAGCTCATGCGAGCGATAGCGAGTTTTCCGTTCTCTCCAATGATCCGGCGGTTGGAAGCAAATTTTTCTACTGCAGCGGATGCCGTTCCGATGTGGGTTACGGGATGGCTTGTCTCCATTGCTTCGCGGAGTGCCACTGCTGTGTCGGCTATCGCCTTGTCGTGGACTTCCTTTTTTGAAAGAACATTGGGAAGATTCTGTTCGTCGAGTAATTGAGAAGCGCCCTGATCGTATCCAGGTGAATCGTGATTGTGGATCACGTGCATTGCTACCCGGTCCCGGCTCGTTTCTGCAGCTTCAGCGAGAGCTTTTCTCCACGCATCGTGACTGTCATTCGAAAGTACGACAAAATCCGCGACGCAAAGGACGATAGGTTTGCCAGGGCCGAGGATGACGATTCCCCGTGCAGTGAGAGGCTCCTCGATTTCCTTGGCCGGTTTGATGAAGCTGAAGCAAAGGGGGGAACCAATTGGGGGAGTGACGTCGGCGGAGAAAGTGGAGATCCGAATGGGGTCCGCTTGAAGCGACGCTGAGGTGATCCACAGGGTCAGACTGAAAATGACGACTTTCATGGTCTGGAGTCTGCCTGAATTGGCAGGGTTGTGGCAATTGCGAAAACAGGTGGGACGGATTCAACAGGGTTGAGTGCGGCCGGAAAAGTCCGAATTGCTGGCGAATCGTGTCGCAAATGACAAGCCATTGCGTGAGTTGTTTGAGTTTGACCGAAGTGGTAAAGAAAAGCGATGCGAATTTTCCTCCAGCGGATTTTGTTTTGTTATCTGGTCCTTTCGACCAGTTGCGCGTCTGCTACCGTTGCGATTGATTTCGTGAAGGACGTTCGTCCGATATTTGAAAAGCACTGCTACGAGTGCCATTCGGAAAAGAAGCAGAAGTCAGGTCTGCGGCTGGATGTGAAAAAGGCGGCGATTATTGGTGGCGACAACCACGGTCCCGACATCGTTCCTGGGAAGCCGCTGGAGAGCCCCTTGATTCAGTTTCTGACCACCGAAGTGGATGACGAGCTGATGCCGCCCCTGAAGGAGGGGCGGGCGCGGATGACGAAAGAAGAAATCGCAGTGCTGACGCGTTGGGTGGAAGAGGGGGCGGTTTGGCCGGATGGGGTAGACCTTGTGGAACTGGAAGACACGAGTGATCACTGGTCATTCAAACAACTGCAGGTGTTGCCGGGTGATCATTCAATCGATTCGTTCGTTGACGCGAAGTTAAAGGAGAATGGTCTGGCGCGATCAACCGAAACTGACCGCGCTACTTGGCTTCGCAGGGTGACATTTGATCTGACAGGTATACCGCCGACTCCGGAGGAGCTGGATGCTTTTCTTGAAGAGGAATCGAAAGATGCATATTCTGAGGTCATCGATCGACTACTCGCTTCGCCTCGATACGGGGAACGTTGGGCGCAGCATTGGCTCGATGTGGTGCGCTACGCCGATACCCATGGTTTCGAGGTAAACACGGAACGAGCGTATG
Organism: Verrucomicrobiales bacterium; assembly: GCA_022424805.1. Taxonomy (GTDB): domain Bacteria; phylum Verrucomicrobiota; class Verrucomicrobiia; order Verrucomicrobiales; family DEV007; genus Arctic95D-9. Next base: position 1,655 of record JAKMGR010000436.1, on the reverse strand, counting down.
CGTGGCCCTATCGCGACTATGTGATCGAGTCATTCAATTCGAACACACCGTGGGATCAATTCATCCGTGAGCAGATTGCGGGGGATGCGTTTGGTAAACCGGAGGCGACCGGTTTTCTCGTTACTGCGGCAGCTCTTTTGCCTGGGCAGATTGGAAAAGACGAAGAGTCGAAGCGGCTCGCGAGACAGGATGAGCTCGGCGAAATTGTCATCAATACGGGCGAGGCATTTCTTGGGTTGAGCATTGGCTGTGCGCGCTGCCACGATCACAAGTTCGATCCGATTCCAGCGCGCGACTACTATTCGATGCAGGCTTTCTTTGCTGGCGTACGATACGGCGATCGTGAAATCGAAAATCCAGAGGTGGACGTAATCGTTGCTGATATTCGCAAGCGACTCACTCCATTGGAAACTGAAATGGAAACCTACCTGATCCCTGCCATTGGGGAGGGGACGCGTGCGTCGGTCAGCGCGAGAGTGAACGTGGAGAAGTTTTCACCTATCAAAGCCACCAAGGTTCGGTTTTCCGTCCAAGCAACGATCAGAGATAATCTTCGGGAGCCCTACATCGACGAGTTTGAAGTTTACGATAACCATGGGGTCAATGTTGCTCTTTCTGCCAAAGCTACTTCCACATCATCAACCCCGGCAGCAGCTGTCGACGGGATTTTCGGAAATCTGAGTTGCTGGAAGTCGAATCAAAAAGGCGGTGGCACTCTGGAGTTGGCTTTTTCCGAGCCGCAAACGATCCAGCGCATTGTCTGGGGCCGGGATCGGACTGGGCGCTACCCGGATCGTTTGGCTTCGGAATATGTGATCGAAGTGGAGACTGCTCCCGGGGAATGGACAAAGGTTGCCGATGCCACAAATCGTTCTTCGTTCGAAGAGGAGAAAGCAAAGGCTGACCTCTATCAGTTGGACGATATCGCCGCAAAGCATCACGTCCGAGCGAAAGAGCTGATCGCAGCGAGGGCACCTCTGGTAAAAGAGCTGACGCAGTATAATGGTGGGAAACAGCTCGTATTTGCGGCACAGTCTCATCCGCCGGAGCCAATGCAGCTTCTCAATCGTGGAGACCCGGAACAGCCAAAAGGAGAAGTGACGCCTGCGTCCTTATCATTTCTCAACTCAGTTGAGCTACCCAAAACATCCAGTGATGTAGAGCGGCGGAAGGCGCTTGCCGATTGGATCGCCGATCCTGACAATCCGCTAACAGCGCGCGTTATTGTGAATCGAATCTGGCAGTGGCATTTTGGGACAGGGCTTGTGTCGACTCCAAATGATTTCGGCAATCTCGGTGTCGCCCCTTCCCATCCCGAGTTGCTCGATTGGCTTGCATCGAAGTTTATTGAGTCCGGATGGTCGGTGAAAGACTTGCACCGGGAAATTGTTCTATCGGGAGCGTATCGACAGAGCAGTAGTGTGCATTCCGCAGGGCTGGCCAAAGACACCGACGCCCGCCTGCTCTGGCGCTTTCCTTCCCGCCGAGTCGAGGCGGAAGTGATTCGCGACAGTATTCTCGTGATAAGCGGACAGCTGGACACGAAGATGTTCGGGCGAGGATACGACCTCTTTCATGCGCGTGGAGGGACAGGTGGCTTTAGACCAATCGAATCACACCAGAAACCGGAAGGTCGCCGACGCATGATATATGCG
>JAKMGR010000433.1 GCA_022424805.1 Verrucomicrobiales bacterium | reverse complement strand
GAAAAAATTCTATTACCGCCTTCTCGATACAGAATCTGCCGTGTCCGGCAAATACATTTCGTCAAAACCTTCGTTTATTTGTAATTACAGTTCTATGAAATCCCTGCTGACCTTTTCACTCTTATTCCTGCTTTCCCTCGCCTCGGCGGAGGACGGCTATCGCTCACTGTTCAACGGTAAAGACCTCACCGGATGGGATGGGAATCCAGAACTCTGGTCCGTCAAAAATGGTGAAATCGTTGGGAAGACCAACAGCCCTGACCACCTGGAATACAACCAGTTCCTGATCTGGCGAGAGGACACTCTGAAGAATTTCGAACTGAAGGTTAAGCTCAAGATCACGGGACAGAACAATTCCGGAATTCAATACCGATCCAAAGAATTGCCCGAGGTCGGGAAATGGGTCGTCGGTGGCTACCAGTGCGATGCCCACTCCAATCCTCCCTACAACGCGATGATCTATCACGAGCGCGGTCGAGGCATTATTGTCCAGAATGGCCAGAGCGTGGTCATGGACCCTGATGCCCGAAAATGGCTCGTCGCGGAGCGCGACCCTGTCGCGGTCGACGTCTCCAAGTGGCACGAATACACCATTATCGCCAAGGGCAATCACATCACCCACAAGCTCGACAACAAGCTCACGATCGAGCTACACGACTACGACGAGAAGGGTCGCTCACTCGAGGGGCTTCTCGCTTTTCAGGTTCATCGTGGACCTGCCATGGAAGTTCGGATCAAGGATGTCCGCCTCAAAGTTCTCGAAGACGGAGGGGTCACTCCTTTTGCAAAAGCCGATCTACCCAACGACGCCCAGGAAATCATCAAGCCAAAGCCAGGCGGTAAAGGAAAAGCCAAGGCGAAGGCCAAAGCGAAAACTGCGATGAAGAGCAAGCCCAAGCCCAGAGGCAGACCGAAAGAAGTGGGCCCTGCCATTGGTCAAAACAAAGCAACACCGGTCGACCGCATCAAAGCCCTCGATGGGTTTAATGTGGAGCTTCTCTACTCCGTTCCCGGCGGGGCGCAAGGCTCCTGGGTCGCATTGGCTCCGGACAACAAAGGCAACATCTACGCCAGCGACCAATACGGCGATCTCTACCGTTTTCCAGCTCCCGCTCCGGGCAAAAAGCTCCAGCAGAAAGACGTCACGAAAGTTCCCGTCAACATTCGTGCGATCAACGGAATGATATTCGCCGACGGCCACCTCTACGCAGGCGTGAACGACTACGAACGGAAAGCGACGAGCGGATTCTATCGTATTTCCGACACCGACAACGATGGCGAGCTCGACAAAGTGCAATTGCTACGTGCTTTTGAATCCAAGAGCGACCACGGAGTCCACGCGATTGTCCCTACGCCCGACGGAAAGCATTTCTATCTCATCACCGGAAACAACGCAGTGATCGAAGAGGGACCCTACAAAGGAACGCCCGACTCCTCACCTGTCGCGAAGATCTGGGGCGACGATCACCTTCTCCCCCGCATGCCTGACGGACGCGGCCACAACCGTCACGTCCTCGCTCCCGGCGGAATCGTCTATCGCATTTCGCGCGATGGCAAAGACTTCGAAATCTTCGCTTCCGGATTCCGCAATATCTACGGCGGTTCACTGAACAAGGATGGCGAGCTTTTCACCTACGACGCTGACATGGAATATGACTTCAATACCCCGTGGTATCGTCCCACCCGCGTCAACCACGTCGTCAGCGGGGGCGAATATGGATGGAGAAACGGAGCAGGAAAGTATCCCGAGTTTTATCCTGACACTCTCCCATCAAACCTGAACATTGGCCCGGGGTCTCCCACCGGAACTCGCTTCGGTTACGGTGCAAAATTTCCTGACAAATACCAGAACGCCCTCTACGTACTCGATTGGAGCTGGGGTAAAATCTACGCCGTTCACCTCGAAGAAGACGGATCTACCTACAAGGGGTCAAAAGAAGAGTTCATCACCGGTGCTCCCCTCCCCGTCACGGATGCGATCATTCATCCAAAAGACGGAGCCATGTATTTTGCCATCGGCGGCCGCCGTGTACAGTCCGGACTGTATCGCGTCACCTACAAGGGCGAAGCGAGCACGGAGCCAGTTGACCTGACATCGACTGAAAACCCGCATCGGAAACTACGCCACAAGCTGGAGAGCTTTCATGGCAAACAGGACCATGCTGCGGTTGGAAACGCGTGGCCCCACCTCGATCACAAGGACCGCTGGATCGCTTCCGCCGCGCGCGTCATTCTTGAACATCAGCCTGCTGACACCTGGGCCGAGAAGGCCCTATCTGAGAAAGAAGCCGGAAAGCGCCTTCCCGCCCTTCTCGCCCTTGCTCGACTTGCCGGAGACTGCCCGAGCCATCGCTCCGAACCCGGAAATGAGGTCAATACAGCGATGCGCGACAAGATTCTCGTGTCACTCCTAGATGTTGATTTCGCGAAGCTGGACAAACGCCAGAAGCTGACTCATCTCCGCGCCCTTCAAGTGACCCTGCACCGTTTCGGAAACCCTGACCAGGCCACCATCGACAAGATCATCGCGCAGCTTGACCCCTCCTATCCTGCAGGAGGCCTCGACCTGAACTGGATGCTTACCGAGACGCTCGCCTACCTTCAGGCTCCTAACGCGGCGGCCAAGGGTATGGCCCTCATTGCCAATGCAGAGAGCCAGGAGCCACAGATGGAATACGCCCGCAGCATTCGCCACCTCAAAGCAGGTTGGACTCCCAAACTGCGCGAGCAGCAGCTGAACTGGTTTCTCAAAGCCGCCAACTATCGTGGCGGAGCCAGCTTCACGAAGTTTATCGAGTTCATCAAAACCGACAGCCTTGCCACCTTCACTGATACCGAGAAACAGACTCACGCCGAGCTCATCGCGAAAAAGCCAGAAGTGAAATCCGCTATCGAAAACGTGGGAGCTATCTTCGCGGGACGCACCCCGACGATGTGGACACTCGACGAGCTCAGCAAAGCATCCGAGACCGGAATGAAAAACCGGGATTTTGAAAACGGTCGCAAGATGTTCTCTGCTGCAGCCTGCTTTGCCTGTCACCGCTTCGGAAACGCTGGAGGCATGACTGGCCCTGACCTCACCGGTGCCGGCGGACGCTACAGCCCTCACGATCTGCTCGACCAGATCATCAATCCGAGTAAAGAGATCAACGAGCAGTTCGCGCCCATTGTCGTCACCAAGAACGACGGGAGCGTAGTCTCGGGAGTTGTCGTGAACCTCAACGGAGACAACGTCACCATCAACACCGACCTTTCCGACCCCAACCAGCGCGAGAACATCGACCGCAAGGCCGTGGAGAGCATCGAGGTATCGAAAGTATCCCCCATGCCCCCCATGCTTCTGATATTTTTTTTTTTTTATGATTTTGTGTACATCGTGTTCTACACCCTGAGCGGCGGCAATGCCGAGAATGCAATGTTCAAGTAATCGCTTTTCCCAAAGCTGACAGGGTTAGGTCGATGACCTGACCCTGCTCCATGCTCAAACTAACCCTGTTGAGCAGATTCAATTCACAACATTTCGAAGTGGCTCTCCTCGGATCGCACGCAGGGCTTCCTGAGCGCCTCTTGTCCGAAATTCCTCACAGCCTTCCTCGCAATAAAAAGCGGTGTGTGGATTCAGAATCAATCGATCGTGGGCGGGATGCTCCGCGTCTCTCCACGCCGCCAGCACGACTGAATCCTCAGGTGGAGGTTCTTTTTCCAACACGTCAATCCCTGCTCCGGTGAGGTGTCCTTCTCCCAATGAGTTCACTACCGCTTCAGTGTCAACAATCCCCCCGCGAGCGGTATTCACGAGAAAGGAACCCTTTTGCATCGTGCCGATCTCGTCAGCCCCAACCATGCTTCGCGTTTCGTCGGTAAGCGGACAATGAACGCTGACGACGAAACTCTCCTGCAACAACTCGGCGAGTGAATCGACCCGTCGAATTCCGAGCGCCTTTTCAACGCCATCAGGCAAATACGGATCGTAAAATAAAACGTCGAATCCAAAAGCCTTCGCACGCAGTGCCGTCGCTGTGCCAATACGACCACATCCGATGATCCCAAAGGTCTGCCCTCGCAGTCTCGAAATCGGAGCGGCTTGATCCATATTCCACTCCCCCACTCCGCGCCGCAATCGACTGTTCAGAAAGTGCGATCCCCGAGCTAACAAGATAGCCATTCCCATTGCGGAATCAGCGACTTCTTCGGTTCCGTAATCGGGAACGTTGCAAACGGGGATCCCTCTACTCCGAGCGGCTTCGCAATCGATTCCGTCGTAACCGACACCGGGCCGCACGATGGCTTTGCAATTTTCGAGACGATCAATCGAGGTCTTGGTGAAACGGAAGTAGTGATACACCATCACGACCTTGGCATCTTCGATCTTCCCGACGAGCTCGTCTTCGCTCATCGCATCGAGCGCCACAATTTCGGCACTCCCACCGAGAACTCTCCGCTCATGGTCGAGTGGCTCGGTGATCAGGTCTGTGATGACGACCTTAGGCAGGGAACTGGAATCGCTCATTTCGAATTCTTTGCTTTTTTCGCGCGCTTTCTTACCTCGGTCGCGCGCTTCGAATCATGCTGCGGGTTTGGAGTCAGCATCTGAGCACCGACCTCTTCCCTCCACTTCTTCATTCGCGTGTGCAGTTTAGCGACTTTGTCAGGTTTTTCCTTAGAGAGATCGTTGGATTCCCCGATGTCGCTTTTGAGATCGTAAAGCTCGAGGTCACCTGTTTCATGAAACTCAATCAGTCGATAGTTTCCGGAGCGTATTGCAGAATACGGGCTGTCACCTCCGGCGTGATAGTGGGGAAAATGCCAGAACAGATCGCGATTCAGTGACGCATCTCTGTTTTCAAGCAGAGGCAACAGGCTTTGCCCATCGACTCCTGCCTCTTTCACGTCCATTCCAGCGGCCTCTATGAATGTCGGCCAATAGTCAATCGTCATAACTGGTTCATCCGATTCCGTGCCGGCCGGCGTCATGCCTGGCCAGCGAACAATGGTGGGAACTCGGACACCGCCTTCATAGGC
>JAKMGR010000421.1 GCA_022424805.1 Verrucomicrobiales bacterium | reverse complement strand
GGCTGCGGGTTTTTTTCTTTCAATCTCTTACGTAAGAGTCTCTTCACTGCAACATAGCCATCACGATCCGGTCATAGATTCGATCTCCGAGCCATTTGCGGATGAACATCATCGGTCTCGCGTATTTCCCAGCCACGTAGCGGGTCCTGGGCCGTTTCGCTTTGATCGCTTTCACGATTAGGTCGGTGATGACACTGGGGGGTGAGCCTGAGCCGGGGCGATAGTTTTTCTCGACGACTTCGACGTAGTTCTTTGTGAAATCTCCGTAGGCAGTCTCGCCGGAGTATTTCAGAATCGGGTCAGTCATGACGTCGCCGAATTCAGTATCGATCGCACCTGGTTCGATGAGGGAAACATGAATACCGAAAGGTTCCACCTCGAGTCGCAGACAATCGGTCCATCCCTCGAGGGCGTGCTTGGTCGCATGATACCAACTTCCGAGCGGAGTATAGACTTTGCCGCCCATGGACGACATGTTGATAATACGCCCAAATCTCTGCTCACGCATGTGGGGCAAGACGAGTTGAGTCAGGTGGGCAAGACCGAAAAGATTCACATCAAACTGATAACGAGCGTCTTCGATCGGAATGTCCTCCATCGCTCCGTAGAGACCGTAGCCGGCATTGTTCACGAGAATGTCGATGCCGCCATGATTTTCCTGAATGGTCTGGAAGGCGGAATCGACTTCCTCGTCGTTGGTGATGTCCACTTTCAGGGGATGGCATCCGATTTCCCTCAGGTCCTCCATTTTCTCGATACGACGTGCCGCGGTGTAGACGTTATGCCCGAGTTCGGCGAGACGAATTGCAGCGTCCTTCCCGATCCCTGAGGAAGCGCCCGTGATGAGGATGGTGCGGGGCTCCATATTCTACAGTGAAGGCTTCTCCCACTCCGGAATTCCCTCGGCTTCTTTTTGCTTCAGGTAGTTTTCCATGAATGGTTTTTCTACATCGAGGGGAGCATCTTCATTCACAAGGAGAGGGCGGGCCCGGTTCCAGAATCCGTCGTAGGCTTGCAAAAGGTCAGCCGCCACTTCGGGGTTGGCCTCGATGACATTGGTCTCTTCGCCGGGATCATTTTCGAGATCAAACAGTGTATCCTTTCCGACCAAGCGCCATTTCGTCGAGCGCACCGCAAATCGCTGGTACTGGTAGTTGTCTGGATTGGGATCTCCTTTTCCAAAATTTCGAGGGGCTCCCGTTTTCGCCCATCGGCCTCCGTGAAAGAATAGCTTCCGATCCGGCCACGCGACCTCTTCTTTTCCAAGCAGGGGAATCAGGCTGCGACCTTCCAGGTTCTGGTCAGAGATGTCGGCACCGGCGATCTCGGCGAAAGTGGGAAACATATCGATGTGACGTGCCAGTTGATTCAAATCCCGACCGGGCTCGGTTCGCCCCGGCAATCGAAAGAACAAGGGCACTCGACTTCCGCCTTCGTTGAGAGATGCTTTGCCCCCCCGCATCCCCGCGTTGAAAATCTTCGAGCCACGTGCCGAGCCGTTGTCTGTGGAGTAGATGAGTAGCGTATTATCGGCAAGACCCCACTTGTCGAGCTTCTTCATGAGCAGCCCCATATTGTCGTCAATGTTGGTAATCATGCCAAAGAACGCCCGCATTTTATCGTCGTCGAATTGCTCTTTATAGAGTTCCTTGTATTCGTCCGGCGCGATGAAGGGGCCGTGGGGAGCGTTGGTCGGAATGTAGGCAAAGAAGGGCTTGTTCTTCTGCTCCTTGATCCAGCCGAGAGACTCCTGGAAAAAGACATCGGTGCAGAAACCACGCGTTTTCACGAATTTGCCATTGTGACGGATCGTCGGGTCGAAATAGCCATTCTTCGGAACATCGCCCTGGGATCCCGCGAAGTTCTGTCCGATCCCGCCCGCGCCGTGAATGAATACTTCGTCGAAGCCGCGGCTGCCGGGCTGGTATTCGTCTGCTTCCCCGAGGTGCCACTTTCCGAATATGCCCGTCGTGTATCCGGCTTCCTGGAGGACTTCGGCTATGGTGGTGACACCGGGAGCCATACGCTCTCTCTCGAGAATGGTGTGTGTCACTCCCACCTCGAAAGGATTTTTCCCTGACATCAATGCAGAGCGCGTTGGCGCACAGGTGGGACTCACGTGGTAGTTCGTGAATCGTGTGCTCTCTGCATAGAGTTTGTCGAGATTGGGGGTCTGGATGAAAGGGTGTCCATGACAGGCGAAGTCGCCGTAGCCCTGGTCATCTGTCATCACGAAAATGATGTTTGGCTTTGTCTCCGCCAGCGAACTGCTGCCCTGGGCAAAAATCGTAGCGAGCGCGACGAGGAAAAATCGAGAAAGAAGGTTCATCATCCCACAGGATACGGCGCGATGCACTGGTGAAAAGGTAGAATCACTGGCGTGATTGGCGAATTTCGATTCGCTATCTTACCGGCGCACAGCGTTCGCCACCGGTGTAGCGCTTCAGAAGGCTCCGCATGCTCTCAGCTTTTTCGGGATGCTGCTTGTAGAGGTTTTTTGATTGGCGGGGATCGGAGGCGAGGTTGAACAACAAGCCGGGACTCTTTTTGTCGAAGGTCTCCAATCCAAAATGTTCCAGATAGCTCTGTGACTCTTTCTTGGCGGCTCCGGTTGAGGCATCGATCAGCACCCAGTCACCCTGGCGAAGGGCAAATTTTCCCGGTGAGGTATTCTGGACGGTGGCGGTGCGTAGCGGCTTGTCATAGTCTTGGCCTTTCAGAACCGACAGCAGATTGTAGCTGTCGATTGCCTCATCTTCGGCAAGGTGTTAGTCAACAATGCTCGCGAAAGTGGCTGCAAAGTCGACCTGACTGACGACTTAGTCTGAAACTGCTCCTGCTTCGATCTGTTTGGGCCAGCGAACTATGAAAGGGACGCGATGCCCGCCTTCGTAGATGTCGCGCTTTACCCCCCGAAATTTCCCGGAGCTCCACTGGTCGAACTTATCGAGTCGCTCAAAGGCAGCGGTCTCAGCTCCGTTGTCGGCGGTAAAGATCACGATGGTGTTATCGGCGAGTCCTTTTTTCTCGAGTATGGCGAGCACTTTCCCGACCTGTGCATCGGTCTCGATGACAAAGTCTCCGTAGTAACCGGCTTTGGATTTTCCGTGAAACTCTTTGTTCGGGACGATCGGGTAGTGTGGGGAGTTGAAGGCGAGGTAGGCGAAAAAGGGCTCTTTGCCGTCCCGCTCTGCAATCCACTCGACCGTCTTGTCTGTGATTGTCGGAAGGATATCGTAGGGATTCCAGCTTTCGGCCATTGGACCGGGACGGAAACTACCGGCACCGGCGAGTGGCTCGGATTTGATGACCGGAAGCGTGGGAATCGTGACAAAGCGATCTTTTTCAATCCAGCAATAGGGTGGGAAGTTGATCGTGCCATCACCGAAATAGTGATCGAAGCCGCGCTCAATCGGGCCTCCGGCAAAAGGTTTCGTCCAATCATAGGACTCGGCTTTGGGCCAGTCTCTCTTTTCTACGCCCTGTTTGCGAATCGCATCAAAATCCCAGCCGAGATGCCATTTACCGAAGCAGGCGGTATCATAGCCCTTTCTACGAAACATTTCGGCAATCGTATATTCTCCGTCCTCGAAAACTGGCTCGCCAAAGGCATTCACGATCCCGTGAAAACGGCGCCAGTGATGTTGCCCAGTCAGCAAAGCAAAACGGCTCGGCGTGCAGATCCCAGAAGAACTGTGACCGTCGGTAAAGGTCATCCCCTGGGTAGCAAGGCGATCAATGTTCGGCGTCTGGATCTTTGCCTCATCGTCGCCGTAGGATACATCCGCCACGCCCATGTCATCAGCGTAGAGAATGACGACGTTGGGTAGTGTTTGGTCAGCGGATTCCAGTTGGGTAGCGAATCCAATTGCCAGAATGACGACCAGAAAAGGGGATGTGCGTAGCTTCTTCATTCTGGGAATAAGAAGGGAATTGTTGCTATGCGACAATGGTTTATTTTTCTCAACACGGGGAATTTGTGTAGGAGGGTGTTGAGAGGGAGCGCATGTTACCCAAGAGCGAAGCTCAGCAAGGCTTGAAGCCAGGACTGAGATTATCTTCGTGCGCAGATCTCGGTTTAATTGCGATTTGGGGCATTTTCGTTACCATCCGGCTTTCCGGCACTGATCCATCCGTGGGAAAACCCGC
>JAKMGR010000347.1 GCA_022424805.1 Verrucomicrobiales bacterium | reverse complement strand
CGTGGTCCGGGGGCCTCCTTTTTCTGAAGGGCACGACGCAGCTTCTTGAGTGCAATGTTCTGAAGCTGGCGGATTCGCTCGCGAGTGACGCCGAATTCCTGCCCCACCTCTTCGAGAGTTTTCGGTTTTTGACCGCCCAGGCCAAATCGGGCATCGACGATTTTTCGCTCACGCTCGTCGAGAACCTCAAGGAGGTCGTCGAGTTGCATGTGCATATTCTTGTGGCTCAGGAGCTCCAGAGGAGTCTGCGCCTTCTCATCGCCGATAATCTCGCCGAACTGAGTGCTGTCGTCGTCGCCAATAGGGGCATCAAGAGAGGCCGGGCGCAGAGCGGCAGACTTGAGCTGCGAAAGCTTTGCGCGGTCGATTCCAATCTCTTCAGACAGTTCTTCATCGGTAGGTTCGCGGCCAAGCTCTTCGCTGAGCACCATGGCAACACGGCGCATCTTTGAAATTTTGTCCACCATGTGGACGGGAAGACGGATTGTTTTGCTCTGGTTTGCCAAAGCTCGCTTAATAGACTGCTTGATCCACCATGCCGCATAGGTGGAGAGTTTTCCGCCCTTGTTCGGGTCGAAGCGCTCGACCGCTTTCATCAGGCCGATGTTACCCTCAGAAATGAGGTCGAGTAAAGGCAACCCATAGTTCGCGTAGTCTTGTGCGATTTTTACGACGAGACGCAAGTTTGCCTTGATCATGTGCGCACGAGCTTCCTTATCGCCATTTTTTATGCGATCAGCAAGTTGCACCTCTTCTTCGCGAGTCAGTAGCGGAGTTTTCCCGATCTCCCGAAGGTAGATCTTGATGCCGCCATCCATTTCAAAATTTGCCATAATTTGTCGACCGGGATAATACACCCAATCTTGCGGGAGTGTATGCACTTTCTTGGGTCGAGAGCGACAAAATTTGTTCTAAATTAATAGAATTTCATCTCGCCACCGGAAATGGAAACAAATCCTAGGAAAAAATCGATCGTCTACAAGCCAATTCAAGCCCTGGTTGTTTTTCGGAGCGCTCCTCAGCCCTGCTATCATTTCGTTGATTGTCCTTTCTTTCGACGACAGCAATTATGGAGAAGTCGCGATTAACACCTGGATGATCACCTCAATCCTCGCGGGCATTTTCTGCGGCGTTCATTTCACCCTGGCTCAACGTTCCATGCAGCCCGGGCTTAAGATCGTGATCGGAATCATTTCTGTGATTGCTTGCATCGCGTTGGCTGCCGCCCTCGACTTTTGAAGCTGCGCCCTGATATTTGGATGAGATTCGGAAAAATAGGTTTAATCACCAGGCAAACCTTTCCTTCCTCGCCTCGTCTCGCATCACCCTATTCCAGAGCGAAACAGAAACATTTTTGTCCAATAATCCGTCTTTCCGTGGACCTGCAATGGAAGTTACTTTTTCCTCTATGCCCACTACGGATAATAACGACGGCCACGAGCGCTTCACCCGCCTGCTCCTTGAGAGCGAGCCGGTGATGCTGCGCTCGATTCTGGTCTCGGTCCCGCATCGGACCGATGCTCGGGAAATTCTCCAGGAAACGGCCGTCGCCTTGTGGCGACAGTTCGAGAACTACGATCCTGCACGCCCTTTTCTCAACTGGGCGATGGGCTTCGCCCGCATCGAGACCCGACGCTTCCTCTCACGGGAATCGCAACGCGCTCAACTCTCCGAGAAAGCCATGGAAGCTCTCGAGCAGGAGATGCAGGGCACCAGCGAATTTGATTCAGCCCTCGAAAGGCACCTCGCCACCTGCCTCGGCAAACTCAGCGAAAAGGCGCAGCGTCAGGTCAGAGGCTACTACCTGGAGGGCCACACTCCCGAAACCCTTTCTCAACGCGAAGGCCGCACGGTCGAAGCAATTTACAAAACGATCCAGCGCGCCCGCCGCGAGCTGCAAGCGTGCATTGAACGACAAATGAAATCCGAACTGGCATGACAGACGCAATCGATTGGCAAGCCCTCATTCAGAAACACCTCGACGGACAAACCTCCGGGGAAGAAGCCGACGCGCTCTCGGAGCAGATAGTGAACAACGACGCCGTTCGATCCGACTATCTCAAGGCCGCCCGCCTCCACGGGGCCCTCGGTGATGAAACTCTCGAACTGGAGGAAACTATCCCTTTCACTCAAGCGGAACCGAAGAAGGATCGCCGCCTTCAATCCGTTACCTGGCCTCGGCAACTCGCTGCCGCCATCTTCACCGGGCTTTTCGTGGGACTCACGGGGATTGGCTTGGTCTGGGCCATGAACTCTCCGAGATCGGATGCAAGTTTTGTTCCCATTGCGAACGGAGATTTTCAGTCTCTGTCAGGCCCTGTGGAATCGGGCTTCCCGAATCGATTCGGCTACTGGAGCGGGAACCCCGCGGAGATTGTGGAGGAAAGCGATGGAAATCAATCCCTCCGCTTCATGAAAACCGGTAACGTCATGGGCACTCCGGGAGGCGGGGCTGCGAACTGTTCGGTTTTTCAACTGGTCGATCTCACCTCCCTCCAGCAGCAACTGGGCGCTGCTCATTCTGAATCTCAAATTACGTTAGATCTCAGTGCGCAATTTTATCGCGAAGCGGCTCCCAGTGATGCGGACCTTCCAAATCTCGATGTGGCTGTTCGAATTTATCTCTTCCAAGGAGAACCGGAGTTCGTCAGCAACAAATGGCCCGACGCGGGACGTGAGGCCGATGCCGTGGGCAAGAAACACTTCAGATTGGCCCCGGGCGATGATGCCTCCATCATCTCCACCTCGTGCCTCATGAACCCGGACGTGACCTTTGCTCTCATCGCCGTCTCGGCCAATTCGCGCGCTGGCGGAACCACTCCCATTCCATTGGGCGGATATTTCGTGGATGACGTCCAACTGACCGCGATCAAGCAGCCGATCCTTCCTGTGCGTTTCGTGAAGTGAGCGTCATTGACTTCATGGATCCTTTGCACATCAGACCGATCGACGCATAGTCTATCAGGAGGCGTTCTTCTTTCAAAACCGCCTCCTGATTTCCATGGTGAACACACAGATCAAAAACATTTTCTGGGACGTCGACGGGGTCCTCGCTGATCTCAACTACGCCTACTTCCATTTTCTGACCGGTCACCCCAACTACCGGGATCAATATCAGAACCTGAAATGGGAACAACTGTCCGAAGTTTTGCCCATCGCTCCTGAGTATGGCGCGCTGGAGTTGAAGACACACCCGGAATTTGGAGTCGAAATGGATAGAGACTTCTGTGCCGACCAGTCCTTCTTCCGAAACCGACCGCTCTACCCCAATGTGATCGAAGTGCTCCAGGAATTGAATGAATTGGGCTACCGCCAGTTCACCATGTCAGCCACCTTTGATGTCGATGCCAAGATGGCTTACCTCAATAAAATCCTTGCCCCTGTCACCGACTTCCTCACCATCGAATGCGTAGAGCACGGCGAGTTCATGCACGATACCGCCAAGATCGATCGGCTGCGTGAGTGCTATCAGAAATACCAGCTCAAGCCAGGGGAAACGATCCTTGTCGATGATCGCATCTACAATCAATACGCGGCGATCGAATCGGGAGCCCATCCCGTTCGCCTCCGCTGCGAATTCACAACCGATCTCCCAGCAGACCTTGCTTGGATTCCCGAGTTCAAAAACGTCGAGGCGGTGAGGGATTGGTTGGTGGCGAAGTGATCTCGCTATTGATTTTATTGCGTTGATACCGCAATCGTCGAAACTCGCGGTTCCATGGATTCTCCAAACGAGCAGAACTCTTTTCTTCGTCGTCACGTCGAACTCCTCCTTTCGAGCTACCAGAGGTTGACTGGACTGGCTTTGATCACTGACCTCGCTCCCGATAAATCGGCTAAGGCTATTTGGGAAGCTCCTTTCTTCGTGGCCTCTCATAACACGGCAGCCGATCCTGTTTTGACTTACGGAAACCAGACCGCGCTGGACCTGTTCGAAATGGACTGGGCCCAATTTACCTCGACCCCTTCCCGCTTTACGGCGGAGGCACCCGAGCGGGCCGAAAGAGACCGCCTGCTTACGACGGTCGCCCGTCAAGGCTACATCGACGACTACTCGGGAGTCCGAATCTCCTCAAGCGGTCGCAGATTTCGCATTGAAAGGGCCACGGTTTGGAACCTTATTGATGAGGCAGGAATCAAAATCGGACAGGCCGCCACCTTCTCGAAGTGGGAATATCTCGACGAAGAACCCCCAAGGTGTTGATCTGTATCCTCAAAACTAGATTGCCTGACCGTGCCTCTATTCATTACCTGAGATCAGCGGCTCCCAATACCGCCTCTTTCTGCCTCGCGAATCTCCGCCAGCACCACATTATTGTGTGTTCGTAGAAAGCGAATGTATTGCGCCCAGTCTTTCTCCAGCTGAAACCGCTCCGCGACTATCTGTCCCCGCTCTTTCTCAATCTCATCCCATAACTTGCGGCGAGGATGATTCTCAACTAACTCGACAAATTCATCGGCTTGTCCGGACGCGAGGGCAACGGCTTGTTCGGTATGCCGGTTGGAAAGTTCTGGCCAACGACCTGGCAGGGTATATCGAATCTCATTACGGTATCCTTCGGAGATTCCCTTCTTTTCATCCAACTGACGCTTCACCTCCGCCCGTTTCTTTTCCGTTTCTTCAGCCTTTCTCTCCCCTTCCAGATCCTTTCTGCGGTCGGGCTACCCCTT
>JAKMGR010000345.1 GCA_022424805.1 Verrucomicrobiales bacterium | reverse complement strand
GTTTCATCTACATCAACAAGGTCGCTTCGGAGAATGTGGCCAACACCGCACAATCCGTTTTCAATTTCATCTGGTATGGCATCGGGCCACTTCTTGCAGTCGCTCTCAATGGTATCCTGGCTCACTTTTTCGCGGATGGGAAAACGTTCGTCCTCGCTGAATTTCAGCCGTTTTGGTACTCGCTCGGCGTCATCTCACTGGTTGGCTTTTTCGTATTGCTGATCCGATTCCGGGTCGAGGTGGAAGAGACTTCGTGAGCTCAGACTGGCGATGATCAAATTGTTCAATCGAAAGCAGGTAATTCTGGGCGTTCTCCAGCTGTGCGCTGCTGCGGTGATCCTCATTTTCGTAATTGGAAATTTCAACATCTCCGAGGACTCGAGCACAGCCGCTACATCGAATCCGATCTATTTCCCGATATGGAAATTTCGTCTGGCGGTGCAGTGATGACGCGGATTTATGCCAACCGCGTAACCGGACCGTCCTACATGCTCTCGCAAATTTTCCTCGCTTGACCCATTCAGTTGATGAAGGCCATTGGAAGATTCCGCTCTCTCATTCCCTACAGCGACACGCTGGAAGCGCGGATTCAGCGACAGCTCGAGAAAATCGAAACGGCATAA
Source organism: Verrucomicrobiales bacterium (assembly GCA_022424805.1). Classification (GTDB taxonomy): domain Bacteria; phylum Verrucomicrobiota; class Verrucomicrobiia; order Verrucomicrobiales; family DEV007; genus Arctic95D-9. The sequence goes on along the minus strand of JAKMGR010000345.1, from coordinate 5,282 downwards.
AAGTGGCAGGATCTCAGCGAATATAGCGACAGTGCTTTGGAGACCCTTTATCTCATTCGTATAAACAAGGTGCAATACAGTCCGCGAAAAATACGAATTCGATCACTGTAGGGAAACCGCGATTGGAAAGGACAAGTGAAGCAGCACCTTTCTCTCCAGCCCCCTCAAGACATTTCGGCATCCTGACGCGACATCTGGTTTGCGCGAATGCCGCCATCCACGAAAATGGTTTCACCAGTAATATAGGCGGAATCCTCACCGAGAAGAAACAGTGCCGTTCCCACACAATCTTCCGGTTTTCCCATTTCGCGCATGGGAATATTTCGCGCAACGTGAGCCGTCGCCTCTTCAGATTGGGCAACCTCGTCGGTGAGCCGTGTATGAATCAATCCTGGTGCGAGGGCGTTGAATCGAATGTTCGGCGCATTCTGCACGGCAAACGCACGAATGACCCCACCCAGCGCTGCACAAGCTGGATCGTAGGCAAGATGGTCTGGCTCTGACTGCTCTGCATTGATAGAAGTGATCGCGACGAAGCTTCCACCTTGTGGTGCGATTTCTGAAAATGCATGCGCGAGGAGATAGCCGGCCCGCGCCTTGATATTCATGGTCGTATTCCAAATCGCGGCCGGACTGCGTTCCCCGGGATTACTATCCAAGTAGACACCGGCACAATGAACGGTTCCGTCGAGCCCGCCGAGCCGATCTGCGGCAGCGTGAACAAGGTTCGTCGGCTCCGCCTCTGATTCCAGGTCCGCTCGGATGTAGTGAGCACCTTCAGCAGAAAATTCCGACCACCCGGAAGGCGTCTCTTCTTCCGCAGCAATAACAAGTTTCATCACACCAGCATCGAGTAGCCCGAGTGCAATCGCCCGCCCGATCCCATGAGTTCCTCCGGTGACAAGAATGCGTTTTTTAGACCAATCCACTAATGGATTGTAGGACGGACACGGTAGAGAAAAAGACGAAAAGCAGCCTGTCTGCGGGATTGTCAAATGGCAGGCATGGAAGCATTTTTGGGACATGAAATTTTTGTCCACTCTGATCATTTGCGTTTTTCTTGCCACCTCTGTGTCAGCGCAGAAGAAGCCCAACTACCCGCCCGAAATCGAAGGTACCACCGAGCACGTCTACAAAGAGGCAAGTGATACCAAGCTCAAACTCTGGCGATTTGCACCTGCGGACCTGAAAGAAGGCGAGCAACGCCCGGCGATCGTTCTCTTTTTCGGCGGAGGTTGGAGAGCAGGTAGCCCAAATCAATTTGTGCCGCACTCGAAACACCTCGCCGAGAAAGGCATAGTTGCCTTTGTGGCGGATTACCGGGTTTCCTCCCGGCACGAAACCAAGGCGAAAGACTGCGTCGAGGATGCTCGCGACGCGATGCGCTACATCCGGAAAAATGCAACGGAACTCGGCGTTGATCCGAAACGACTTGCTGCGGGCGGAGGAAGCGCCGGTGGTCACATCGCGGCCTGCCTTGGAGTGATCGAGGCGGACAAAGCTTCGAGGCCGAACGCTCTTGCTCTATTCAACCCGGCCTGCGTTCTCGCTCCGCTCAATGGCAAAAACCCATGGAAAGAAGATCGCCATGCGGAACTGAAAGAACGAATGGGCATGGAACCAGAAGCTTTATCCCCTGCTCATCACGTCGGAAAAGAAGAGCCGCCTTGCGTGATTTTTCACGGCAAAGCCGACACGACGGTTCCCTACGTAACGGCAGAGACTTTTCACAAGAAAATGACTGAGGCGGGAGCCGATTCGACCCTGCATGGCTACGAGGGCGAACCACACGGATTTTTCAATTTTGGAAGAAAATCCAAGGTCAGCGAAGAGTCCGCCTATGATCGAATCCTCCCGCAGCTCGATGCGTTTTTCATCGAACTCGGATGGATGCAGAAGTCGTCTTGAGACGGCTCATGCAGAGGATCTGAATGAAAACGCGACTATATCTTGGACCGAACTTTCTCGAAAGAGATCGCGCAACGGCCCGGCAGGAACGCCTCGCCCTACATTTCCCGTTAATGTAGGAACGCTCTTACGAGCGCGGCTATGTTTGTCATTTACGCCTTGGCTGGCGTATCAGCTTTCTTTTCGACCGGTGCATCTGCCACGTCACTCTTGGGACGTACCATCCAGAACTTTGCGAGTGAAGCAGACCAGTTTTCGAGAAGCTCAGCGGCTTTCTCGCTGCCGGTGGCATCGCGATGAGCTTCGACTAGTGACTTCAAGTTTGCCACCTCCTCGTCTCCTTCATCGAGTCGCACGATCTCAACCATCTCGGGATTGAAGAGCTTTTCGAAGCGCTCGGAATCATCATAGATGAAAGCCTCGCCTCCGCTCATTCCAGCACCAAAGTTCTTTCCGGTTTCTCCGAGAACGACAACCGTTCCGTTGGTCATGTATTCACAACCGTGATCACCAATTCCTTCGACAACTGCTGTTCCGCCGGAATTTCGAACACAGAAGCGCTCACCGCCTCGACCGTTGGCAAAGAGTCGGCCACCGGAAGCACCATACATGACAGTGTTTCCAAGAATGGAGTTTTCCGAGGCAACAAAGCTCCGATTCTCCGGAGGAAGAATGCGAATTTCTCCGCCTGCCATCCCTTTCCCAACATAGTCGTTGGCTTCTCCAGTCAGGGTCAGGCGAATTCCTCCACAGAGGAAGGTCGCGAATGACTGACCGGCACTGCCGGAAAGTTGAATGTCGAAAGTTCCCTCAGCCAATCCACGATCACCGTGGTGTTTCGCAACCTGACCGCTGAGTTTCGTTCCGATATTTCGATGAGTGTTTTTCACCTCGTAGGAGTGACTCGCAGCCACGCCTTTCTCGACCTTATCGCCAAGATCAGCAATGATCTGATCATCAAGTGGCGCTTCGTGAATGCCATCGTTGCGGTCGCGCAGACAGATGCGAGGAAGATCTTCTCCAGCCTCGGCAGCGACATCGGCCAGAATTCGGCTAAGATCGACCAGGTTCGCCTTCGGGTGGTCCGGCAGCTTACGCTGACGGAGGTACTGCGTGCGACCGATGAGGTCGTCGAGTTTGCGAACTCCGAGTGCGGCCATGTACTGACGCGTTTCCTCGGAAACGGCGTTGAAGAAGTTAACGACGTGATCGACCTCGCCTTTGAACTTCGCGCGGTATTTGGGATCCTGCGTCGCGACTCCAACCGGACAGTTATTGAGGTGACAGCGGCGCACATAAACGCATCCCATCGCAATGAGAGCGATCGTTCCGAAGTTGAATTCCTCGGCCCCGAGGATAGCGGCGTGGATGATATCAAGTCCCGTCCGCAGACCGCCATCGGTCCGAAGGGTAACGCGGTCACGAAGACCGTTCATCATGAGAACCTGCTGGGTTTCGGCAATACCGATTTCCCACGGAAGCCCTGCGTGCTTGATCGAACTGAGCGGTGAAGCTCCCGTTCCGCCATCGTGTCCGGAAACGAGAATGATGTCGGCGTTCGCTTTCGCGACTCCGGCCGCGATCGTTCCCACTCCTGTCTCGGCGACCAGTTTCACCGTAACCTTGGCCTCGGGATTGAGTTCCTTGAGGTCGTGAATGAGTTGGGCGAGATCCTCAATTGAGTAAATGTCGTGGTGCGGTGGCGGAGAAATCAATGTCACACCAGGCTGCGTATTTCGCAGCTTGGCAATGAGGCCGTTGACCTTGTGACCGGGAAGCTGACCACCCTCACCAGGCTTGGCTCCCTGCGCCATCTTGATCTCAATCTCCTGAGCAGACATCAGATACGCTGCACTGACACCGAAACGACCCGAGGCGACCTGCTTGATCTTGGAGTTGCCCCAGTCGCCATTGGGATATGGCTTGAAACGGCGAGGGTCTTCACCTCCCTCTCCGCTGTCGGACTTTCCACCAATACGGTTCATCGCGATTGCGAGAGTTTCGTGTGCCTCCGGACTAATCGCCCCGAGAGACATCGCGGCAGTCGTAAAACGCTTTCTCACATTCTCAATCGGCTCCACCTCGTCAATCGGGATAGGACCCTGATCATTGGGAACGATCTCGAAGAGATCGTGCAAGGCATGCGGTTGATTCAATTTGAGCTGCTCCAGATAGCCTTCGTAGTCATCTGCATCCCCGCTTTTCACAAAGGTGTGGAAATTCTTGATCACTCCACCGTTGATCGCGTGGATCTCGCCATCGCGACGGAAACGGAAGTGACCAGGATCGCCAAGAACCAGCTCACCTTTGTCATTCGGGACTGCCTCGCTGAAGGCAGCGGTGTGACGAGCAATGCTCTCAGCTCCGATTTCGTAGAAACCGACACCTGCAATCTGAGAGGGTGTTCCGGGAAAGCAGCGATCAATCACGCTGTCTGAGATACCAACGGCCTCGAAAATCTGTGCTCCCTGGTAGCTGTTGAGAACCGAGATTCCCATCTTCGAAAGAATCTTGAGAACGCCTTTTTCAAGAGCCTTGTGGTAACTTGTCAGGGCCTTTTCGAGTGAAACATCATCGAATTTCTTCTTCGCGTTTTTCTCAACCAACTCACGAACCGTTTCATGCGCGAGCCATGGACAGATCGCGGTAGCGCCAAATCCAATCAGGCAGGCCATCTGGTGGGTGTCACGCGCTTCAGCCGTATCGACGATGATACTGGTTCTCATACGCTTTTTCGCATCACCGAGATGACGATGCACCGCACCTACTGCGAGCAGAGACGGGATCCCCACTCGGTCGTGGTTGATCTTGCGATCCGAGAGAATGATCGTTTCAGCTCCTCCGTCGACAGCTTTTTCAGCCTTTTCACAAAGCGCCTCCACCGCATCGCTGAGTCCTTCTGCCCCACTCATGAGAGGCCAGGTAATATCAATGCGCTCTGTCTGGAGGTCGTTCATCGCTTCCAGGGCTTCCACCTGGTGAGTGTAGAGGAACGGTGTATCTAAATGGACAACGCTCGCGTGCTCTGGATCTTCAATGAGTAGATTTCTCTCGCGCCCGAGATCCGCTTCCAGCGACATCACGAGATACTCCCGAATCGGATCGATTGGCGGGTTCGTGACCTGTGCAAAGAGCTGCTTGAAATAAGTGAAGAGATTCTTCGGGAGACGCGAGAGGACAGACAGAGAGGCATCGTCACCCATGGAGTAAATCGCCTCGTTTCCTGAAATCGCCATGGGAGCGATCATCATATCAAGCTCTTCCTTGTTCAGGCCATTCGCGACCTGAAGCTGCGAACGTGTCAGCGGGTCATGCGCCGGATCTTCTGTAATGACAGGCGCTGGATCAACAACTTCGTTGAAAGGAATCTGGTG
>JAKMGR010000331.1 GCA_022424805.1 Verrucomicrobiales bacterium | reverse complement strand
ATAAAATATTTACAATAATTAAACGATTTTATATACGATTATTTCAAGCCCCGAATCACTTTTCCAAAAACAATTTTCAAGCGAGGCATTTTTGCCCCGCCCCACGCACTCAGAGTGAATCGAGCGCCCCAACGGCTTGCTTCATTTCTGCGCCACTCGATCCCGTTTCGCGAATCCTGACCAAGTAATTGCTCGTTTTTTCCCTCTCCGAAAAACTCAGCCATCGGACCAGATTTTCCGGATGCTGAAGTCGCGACAGCACAGCACGCTTGATACGACTGGTTTCGACCCACATCGTTCCATAACCGGACGAGCCATCTGAATTCTTCATGTTGCTCGACCACACTTGAATCGCATCGCCAGATTCGTTCCTTCCAAGGTAGACCACAAGGTGCCCTCTCTCTTCTATACCAATGTTCTCATTCCAGAAAATCTTGAGAAAATCCCCGCGCTTCGCGTTTTTCAGCCCATAGAGATTCGCACCAAGCCCAAGGCGATGAAACAGCATTGCTGTGCCAGGGCCATCAGCATTCCAGTGCCCGAATATTCCGACCCCATCCATCTTCCCGGCAATCACCTCTTCTTTCTCTCCCACATCGGCAAGTTCGCGGCTCAAATTTCGATTCGATGGAACGATTCCCCGCTTCTGCAGGTCCGAAATCACCTCACAGAACAAGAGGTAGGTGGCACTGGAACAGAAACTGAGTTTGTGAGCCGAGCCCGGATTCACTTTAAGCTTGCCCCCTGGAGCTACTTTCAACGCAGCTCTGAGGTCGCCGACAGTCTCCTGCAAATCACTGAATCGCTGCCCATCGGGAAGATCCTTGCGATAAGATGCATACACTCCAGCAGTGGGCATTTTCGCAATCTTCTCGACTACCAGTTCATTAAAATCCTGTGAAAATGCCGTCGAAAAAATGACGAACACCGCGATCAACGGAAGAAAACAGCGACGAATCACGGCTAAAGGATAAATCATGGGAAATTCTCGCTCGAAACATGAATGCGATCAAGTCGACAGCCACGCATTCTGCTGAGCAAGAACCATTTTGAGCGCTTGTCGCTCTTCCTCTGGAGTCTTCGGATCCGCAATTAGATCACGAAGTTTTCTTGTTCCAACCATTGGACAATCTTCTTTGGCCGGATTCTCACGTCAAAACACTCGCGGAATTCATTATCTCTCTCTACAAAAGAAGTTTAATTTTACCAGAAAAATAAGACTCACTAATTTCAGTAGATTTAGTGAAGGGCGGTGCTGCGGCAGAGTGCTGATAAACATGGGCCGCAATGCCGACTGCAGCCGCGATAGGCAGGAGGTAACGCCACATGATCGATAAGGTTGAGAGTTTTATCTCTACGATTCACCCCCGTAGTTTTTTAGTTTCTCGGCAAATCTCCGGTTCTCGACGGCCGTTTATTCATCGAAAACTCCATCGGAAAAGAACTCATACTCAGAATCGTCATTTTTCCCGGCCCCAACCGCTTGACAATCTATTCAAACCACCTAGATTCCCGCTCCCTACTGACCTCGGATGGCATCTAGGCCGCGATCGCACCGCACCTCCCTCCGAATCAAAGGTCGCGAGAGGGAATAACCAATCAGGGGAATGAAAACATTTTCTGCAAAAGCCGAAGAAATCGACCGCAAATGGTATGTGATCGACGCCGAGAACAAGGTTCTCGGCGACGTAGCCGTTGCGGCAGCTAACCTCCTGCGCGGGAAAAACAAGCCGCTCTTCACTCCTCATTGCGATTGTGGAGACTTTGTTGTCGTAATCAACGCAGACAAAGTTCGCCTCACTGGCAATAAAGAGCAGCAGAAGCTTTACACTTCCTACTCCGGTTACGTCGGAGGTCAGAAGCGCGAGACAGTTGAGAAACTTCGCGAGCGCCGCCCGGAACTTATAGTAGAGCGCGCAGTTCGCGGAATGGTTCCCCACAACCGCCTTGGACGCCAGATTTTCAAGAAGCTCAAAATCTACAACGGTTCGGAGCATCCCCACGAAGCACAGCAAGTCGAGACTTACGAACTCTAATCCAGAGACTCCACCGAAATGAGCGAATCTTTCTCAGCCACCGGACGCCGCAAGACATCCACCGCACGCGTCACCCTGTCACCCGGAAGTGGATCTATCACGATCAACAAACGTCCCTTCGACGAATACTTCGGTACTCTCTCCCTGCAAAATCAGGTTTTGCATCCCTTCCAAGTCGCAAATGCGATGAAGCAGTATGACACTGCGATCAATACCAATGGAGGTGGTGTTACCGGTCAAATCGGTGCCATTCAGCTTGGAATCGCACGCGCCCTTCTTAAGACGAACGAAGAGCTTCGCGAAACACTGCGTGAAGAAGATCTCCTGACACGTGACTCTCGTAAGAAAGAGCGCAAAAAGGCAGGACAGCCAAAAGCGCGAAAGCGTTTCCAGTTCTCCAAGCGTTAATACGCTGGAACGGACATATCCTTTTCAATTGCAACAGGGTTGGGTGTCACACTCAACCCTGTTTGCTTTGGGACCTAACCCTCCCGGGCAAATTCCACTTCGGTTGCCGCATGGGGGCAGATATTAATTCGATTCGATTTCCTCAGCCGCCTTCTCCGGTCCTAGATGACGAATGTCGGTCGCGCTTTCGAGGAAAATCCCGTCCTCGGCAATGTTTACCGCGTGGTCTCCGACTCGCTCGAGGCTTCGAACAATAAAGATCAGGTGAAGAAATGACTTCACTCGAACTTCTTCGTTGTCAATCTGCCTGGTCAGCTCACGCATGACATTCTTGTGCGCCTTATCGAGTTCACGATCCCGACCGTAAAGGGAAAGCGCCAGATCCGTGTCACCTTCCGCATACGACTTCATCCCGTCGCGTAAGAGGCTGAGCGCCGCTTCGTAAAGGGGCTCGACGAGCGCGACTTCTGCGATCTCCGGATGCTTCAATATCTTGCGAGCTCTTCGTCCAATATTCTGTGCCTCGTCAGAAATTCGCTCAAGGTTGTTGGCAACCTTCATACCAGAGATCACCTCGCGAAGGTCAGTCGCGACAGGATTGTATCGCATCAAGATTTCGAAGCTTTCCGCATCGATCCTTCGTTCCAGATTGTTAACTTCGTCGTCCTCCACGATTGCTTCGTTACAGAGTTCTGCGTTTCGCGTCAGCAGGCCCCGAACGGCGCTCTCCAGATTCTGTTCGGCGATACTCGCCATTCGAAGAACGTTTTCGCGGGCTTCCTTTAGCGCTTGTTCAAAGCCGGCAAGCGTGTGGATTGGAGGTGAATCGCTCATTTCTAATACTTAAGTAATGCTAAATAATCGCCTGAGCAAGCCATTTCCACTGTCGAGGCATGGTGTCACTTCATACCACCAGCTCGGCTGACACAGGCTTCGGTTTGGGGTGTTAGTCTCCCATAAAGTCAGATTCATGCTCATTGAGAGCCTCGTTTGATTCCCGACGGATCATGAAATCAGAATGGTTAATCAGGTCAAATTTTCCCGGTTCAGTTTCGACGATCGCAGTCAGCGACTCAACCCAATCCCCCGAGTTCAGGTAGTGGATTTGCTCATCCAGTATTTTATCTGCAGGCGTGTGAATATGACCACAGATGATGCCGCAACAACCACGAACCAAGGCTAATTCCTTCAATTGGTCTTCGTAGCGATCAACGAAGGAAACAGCAGATTTGACCCGAGCCTTGATCTTTTTACTGAGCGAAAAATGCTCTTTCCCTCTGAGTTTTCGCCACTTGTTGTAGAGGCGGTTCACTCCGAGAAGGAGCTCGTATGCTTTCGCGCCGAGTAGGGCTACCCACTTGTGGCTGGTGGTTACAGAGTCAAAACCATCTCCATGGACAACCAGATAGCTACCTTGAGGAGTCGTATGAACATATTCGTCAACAATACGAAGAATTCCAAAATTGATGGGTAGAAATCTCTCCAGAATATCGTCGTGATTTCCGCGAAGGTAGATCACCTCCGTTCCCTGCTTCTCCATCTTCTTCAATACCGTCCGAACGAATTTCGTATGCTCAGGCATCCACTTTCCGCCTCCTCGCAAGGCCCAACCATCAACGATATCACCATTCAGGACTAATTTCTTGCAACGTGTCGCCTTGAGGAAATCAATAACCTCGGCTGCTTTGCTATCGCGGGTTCCCAGGTGGATGTCGGACAAGAAAATGGTTTCGTATTCGTTTTTTTTCATATGACTTCACTAGTGGTTCGAGGTTTGGGTGTGTTTGTGTCCTGTGTTTTGTCAAAATCTTCTGATAGGAGGTTCTTCAGTTGTTTCTCAAATCGCCTGATTACCTTTTTCCACCTTACTTTCCGGGCAGAAGCTCGCGCATTCTGCCTCAATTCGGAAACGTCTGATTGGGCAGCAAAAATGGCAGTTTCGATAAAGGAATCCTCCTGATCAAAGGGAACGGAGAATCCGTTTTCACCATTTATAATGTGCTGACGAGCCGCGGCGTAATCGTAAGCTACGACCGCAAGTCCACTTGCCATCGCTTCCATCGTTACATTTCCAAAGGTCTCCGTCGTGCTGGGAAAGATAAAGACATCGGCTGAGGCATAGTATTCAGCGAGTTCTTCTCCGCGCTTCACTCCGGCATAAATGAATTGGGGATACTTCAACTTCAGTTCCTCCAGCTTCGGACCATCCCCCACGAAAACTCCACGGAAATCCGGAATTCGCTTCTGGATCTCGAGAAAGGTTCGAAGAATAAC
>JAKMGR010000305.1 GCA_022424805.1 Verrucomicrobiales bacterium | reverse complement strand
ATCCCAAGATTGAAGCCCTGCAGATGCAATTTTCGGCAGGAGGGTATACCACTCTTGGAGCTGGCAAGCTCTTTCACCATCCGGCAGGGGCAATTGATCAGCGTGGGTGGGACGAGTTTTTTCTGCGTAAACATGCCCAGCGCGAAAACGGCTGGCCGCTAGATTCCTGGAGCGAAGAGACTCCTTTTCCGGAGGCGTTTCCTGCCAGCATCTACAACAAAGGCAAGCAGGTGACAGGTGGCCTCTTTCTCGAGTGGGGCGGAATTCCAAATGAGAAAGAAGAAGCGATGGCCGACACCCAGCGCATCAATTGGGCCGTCGAGCAACTCGGGAAGAAACACGACAAACCGTTTTTCCTCGCTTGTGGAATCTACGCGCCGCACTTTCCTAACTATTGTCCGCGAAAATACTTTGATCTCTATGATGTGGATGAAATCGAGCTGCCTCCGATGAAGGAGGATGACCTCGATGATTTACCGGAGAGAATTCGAACACAAAAAACGAACCGGAAAAAGCAGCATCATGATCGTCTTGTCGAACTCGATGCCGTCGCCGACGCGATTCACGGCTACCTCGCCTGCATCAGTTATGCCGATGCGATGATGGGCCGCGTCCTCGATGCACTCGATGCGAGTTCCTATGCCGACAATACGATCGTCGTTCTCTGGAGTGACCATGGGTATCATCATGGAGAGAAAGGGGATTGGGGGAAGCACACCTTATGGGAGAGGACTTCGAACGTGCCTTTTATCTGGGCAGGACCTGGCGTGGCGGCAGGAGTAAAGACCGACGTTACGGTGAGCCTGATCGACATGTTTCCTACTTTTGTCGAGATGTGTGATTTGCCGAAACCGGCACAGGAACTCGAAGGGCAATCGATTGTCGCAACTTTGGCTGATCCGGCTAAAGCGGAGGACCGTGATGTGTTTCTCCCCTACATGGACCCCGGCGAATATGCGGTGATCAATCGCGACTGGCGTTACATCAAATATGTCGATGGCGAAGAACTTTACGACCTGCAAAAGGACTCTCACGAATGGACCAATCTTGCGGGGAACGGGGCTTTCGATGGCGTGATAGGGAAGCTTCAGAAAACGGCACCCCCTTCATTTTCAGAACCGGAAGAAAAGATCAATGCGCGCAAAGATCTCGTGATCGAGGGAGAGACTTTTCGCTGGGAAAAGGGGAAGGGGAATGCGCAAACGAAGCCGGGTTACGTCCCCAAAATCAAGGCCCCGGCAGCTTCCAGCGCAGCGAAGAAACCAGCAACTGCTAAACCAAAGAGAAAGAAAAACGTGCTCTTCATTATCTGTGATGATCTCAATACCCACGTCTCGACAAGCGGTTACGAGCCCATCATGACACCAACGCTCGCACAGTTCGCGAGCGAGGCGATGACCTTCCGTCGCGCGTTTTGCCAGTATCCGGTTTGCGGGCCGTCCCGTGCTTCTTTTTTGAACGGGCTCTATCCGGAGTCGTCAGGCGTGCTCGATAACAAGGCCGATATTCGTGAGGCTCGTCCCGGGACGGTTTCCATGCCGCAATTTTTCAAAGAGAACGGCTACTGGACGGGGAGTGTCGGGAAGGTCTTCCACTCGCCTCGTCATGAGCACGGCGAAGTCGCATGGCATGAGTACCATAGGTTTGAAAATGATGAACTTCCTATCGTAGCTGCGGCACGAAAGAAATTTGAAGCAGAGCAGGGCTCCATTGATCTCCCAGTGAATCGCAAGGCGTGGAAAACTCTCGAGAAAGAAGCCAAATCCAAGCTCGATGCGCAGACGCCGCCTGGATATGGCCGCAGCGGCCTGACTGATGCACAACACAAGGATGGAAAGAACGCTCTCCAGGTTGCGAAATGGCTGCAGGAGGGAGCGAACGGCGACAAGCCTTTCTTCATCGCTTGTGGAATTCAAAAACCCCACGTCCCGTTTCTGGCTCCCGATAAGTATTTTGACCTCTACCCGCTGGATCAGATCCGATACACACCAGATAAAGCGAACTTGTGGGAGAACCTGCCCGGATCCGCCATTTCCAGGCGTTATGAAGCTTTCGGATTCGAATTGGGTAAAGAGAATGATCAGCTTCGGCGCGAGTATATGCAGGCCTACCATGCCTGCATTTCTTTCATCGACACCCAGATCAAAATCGTGCTCGACGCGGTTAAGGAGAGTGGGCAGTGGGAGGATACGGTCATTGTCTTTACATCTGATCATGGTTATCACCTAGGGGATCACTTTCTCTGGGGCAAGGTCACGCTCTTCGATGTAGGGGCGAAAGTTCCTTTTCTTATTCGCGCTCCAGGCCTGACCGAGGGAGGCACCGCGTCCGAGGCCATGGTCGAGCTCATCGACATTTACCCGACTCTGGCAGAGCTCAACGGATTGAATCCGCCCGCACACCTGCAGGGGAATTCCTTGCGACCACTTCTGGATCATCCGGGGCGAATCGGTGAGAAAAAGTTTGCCTACTCCGTGGTCAGCCGCGGAGAGAAACTTGGCTACGCCATCCGCAATCAGCGTTGGCGGTATGCCAGATGGCCTGATGGAGAAGAGCTTTACAATTTGACGAACGATCCGGAAGAGAGACGAAACCTCGCCAATCAGGCTGGCTTTGAGGAACGTCTCGGGGAGTTTCGAAATGTCCTCACCGAGAAGCAGAGCGAGGCTGCCTCGAAACGGGATCCGGAGAAAAGGAAAAAGAAACCGAATGTTGTCTTCATCATCACGGACGACCAGAGCTGGGACTCGCTCGGCTTCATGGGAGGACGAGTTCATACGCCGCGAATTGATCAAATGGCGAGTGAGGGAATGCTCTTTACGGATTTCAACGTCACTTCGACCGTTTGCTCGCCATCACGTTATAGTTTTCTGACAGGGAAATATGCGGGACGCTGTGAAGGGCCGAAATTCCTGGAGGAACATCCTCCTGGCGATCAGACGCAGGTGGAGAATATTGGCGAACTCGAACCCGAGGGATGGAATATTGCGAGAGGTCTTCAGCGAGCCGGGTATCGCACTGGCTTCGTCGGGAAATCCCATGTCGTGCGCCACGATTGGCTTCATACCACCAAGCCGGGTAAGGACAGGGAACTCGAAACCTATTCTCATAACAGCGATCCGAGAGACCCTGACATCAATGCTAAAATGCAACGCAATCATCAGCGTTGGTGTGAAGAGATGAAAAGCTACGGCTTCGATTTTGCCGACGGGGTTTATGGCGCCAATCTTAAAGAATTGGAGAATGAGTCGCTCAATGTTCACAATCTCGAATGGACTGTTTCGAAAGCGTTCGATTTTCTTAAAACCTCCGCTTCGCAGGAGAAGCCTTTCTTTCTCTACTTTTCCACAACCCTGCATCATGGCCCTGCTCCCTGGGTGAATCGCTTTTCACTGGAGGCTGATTCTCGTATGACGGGAGAAGGATTTATCGAGGAAGGCTTCGACGTCATGCCACCTCGTAAGGATGTTCTCAGGCGGAATCGAGAGCAGGGCCTCCCGGACCGTGATGCTTATGCCTTGTGGCTCGACGATGGAGTGGGAGCCATTCTCGATAAACTCGCCGCGCTTGGACTGGAAGAAGACACTCTCGTAATGTTTGTTCCTGACCATGGCTCCTTTCGTCATGGCAAGGCTACGCTATATGAATACGGAATGAGAGTTCCGCTCGTGGCACGATGGAAGGGAACGGTTCATCCCGCTTCCAGATATCACGGAATCACCGCCAATATCGATCTCGCCCCGACCTTGCTGGAACTGGCTGGAGCCAATCGACCCGCAGATGCGATGATCGATGGCGTCAGCTTTGCTCCAGTGCTGTTCGGAGACAAGAAGCCCATTCGTGATATCCTCTTTGGTGAACTTGGTCATTCGCGCTGTGTGAAAACGAAAGACTGGAAATACATCGCGGTGCGCTATCCGCCCGATGTTCAGAAAAAGGTCGATGCCGACGAAGCGTTTCGAGGATTCGAAGGCAGACCGCTCAAGCGTCCCTACCTGACCCGGAACGGGCATCTCGGACACCATGCCTCAGTCGCGAATCCGAACTACTTCGCACCCGATCAACTCTACAGTCTGACGAATGATCCTTTCGAAAACCGCAATGTCATCGATCAGCACACTCCGGTCGCGGCGCGATTGAAAGATCGTCTAAGCGAGCAACTGCGCCAATTCGAGAATCGGCCTTTTGGGGAGTTTACTTATTCAAGTGAGCTTCCATAATCACTTGCTCAAAGCCCGAATAAAGGCGAAATATTGCGCTCTCAAAAAGGGGCTGTAGCTCAGCGGTCAGAGCAGGGGACTCATAATCCCTTGGTCGTGGGTTCGAACCCCACCGGCCCTACTTTATTTTCAACGAGTTACAGGTATGGCTCGGCGATTCGCAGTATTGCTTTGCCGTTTCTTTGCCAGAATTGTGGTTCTCACACCATTCAGAAACCGAAACCGTAGAGATGGGAATAGGA
>JAKMGR010000253.1 GCA_022424805.1 Verrucomicrobiales bacterium | reverse complement strand
GCCGATGATGCTTGTTATGCGACTTTCGAATTGGAAAATGGAGTCGTTTGTCAGTTCAACAGCTCCTGGGATGTCCGCGTCCGTCGCGATGATCTTTTCGTGATGAACGTCGACGGAACGAAAGGCTCCGCGACCGTCGGGCTTCGCAAATGCTGGGTGCAATCTCTTGGCATGACCCCCAAGCCGGTCTGGAACCCGGACATCGACCAGCCGATCGATTTCTACGAAGGATGGCAGGAAGTTCCTGATGCAACAGACTACGACAACGCTTTCAAGATTCAGTGGGAGATGTTTCTCCGCCACGTCGCTCTCGATGAGCCATTTCCCCACGATCTCATGGAGGGTGCCAAGGGAGTCCAACTCGCCGAAGCCGGCTTGCAGAGCTGGGAAGAGAGAAAGTGGATCGACCTGAAGGATCTAGGTTAACTGATCTTCTGGCATTCGTTGCGAGGCATGACGAAAAAGGAGCGGCGACCTCAGTCGCCGACGGTGCGCAATAGCGGTAGCTAAAGCAGCCGGTTCCATCCTGACAAGTCCACTCAACCCTGTCGGCTCATTGAGCAAACAGGGTTGGATCATTGACTTAGACCCATTGCCAAAATTCTTTGCCGAAATCATGTTTATTTGGTCGTGGAAACTTGCTTCGCTACGTTCCGGTTTATATCAAGTTCGGCCACGCCTCGCGGGAATCGTGGCTCGAAATTTCGACAATTAATTTTGGCAACGAGTCTAACCCTGTTAGATTCGGGGAATGCCAGAATCCCTCGAGACACCTGATGACCGCATCGCCCTGCTGATCGATGCGGACAATTCTCCAGTATCGAAGATCGACTTTATCATCTCGGAACTGGCGAGTTACGGCGTTGTCAACATTCGCCGCGCCTATGGCAACTGGGTGAAGCGAGGTCTTGCCGGCTGGACAAAACGGCTTCATGACCATGCGATCGAGCCGGTTCAGATGTTCGACATGGTGAAGGGAAAAAACGGCACCGACATGCGTCTCCTCGTCGATGCGATGGACATGCTCAACACGAAAGACGTCGACACCTTTGCGCTGGTTTCTTCGGATTGTGATTTCACTCCTCTTTGCACTCGGCTTCGCGCCGACGGAAAACAGGTCATCGGATTCGGCGGACAGAACACGCCGGACCCGTTCGTAAATGCCTGCACCCGCTTTCTCTATCTCGACGACCCTTCGGAATCGGACGAACAGAAAAAGCGGAGACGCAGCTCGGGCAACCAGCTCAAAGGGAACACCAAGCTCGTCGACATTCTCCGCAACGCGGTTGATGCGGCGGCTGATGAGGACGGGTGGGCCTCACTCGGCCCGGTAGGATCCCATATTTCGAATCAGGGCCCGTTCGATCACCGCACCTACGGATATTCGAAACTGAGCGACCTGTTTCAGGCGATCGATCTTTTCGAAGTGAAAAAGGTGAAGAACGGCAGCCACAATATCTTTCGCGTTCGAAAGAAGTAGGGGACCCTACTTCGGCCCCGTCGTCATCGGGAAGTCATCGGTGCGGAACGGCGTCATGGGGAGGCCGTCCTTGGAGAAGACGTTGCAAACCGGATTTTCAGCCCACGCGTAGCGGACAGCGATCGGCGCTGCAATGGCGTCGCTCCAGACTTCGACGGTGTCTTTCCCGGTAATCTTCGCATCGGCCCAGACCCATTTCTTGTCTTCTCCGCAGATCGCGAATCCCTCGACTTCACTTGTGTCGACGGTGCGGAGTCCACCGCTGACGTGATCGAAATGCAGGGTCACCTTGTTCCCGACGATGGACATTTCCCGGTAGGTTGGGCTTTGTGCGACGATGTTGGGAATGCGGTAGTCTTTCTCAAGAGCCCAGCGAACGAGTCGCGCGGCGACGTCATATTTGTTCTTGGGGTGAATGTCATTTCCTTCGCCGATATCAATGATGACGGCCTGTCCGGTGCTGGGAAGGGATAGTGTCTTCGTCTGCGACTCGCGGAGTTCGGCCCACTGGCTCTCGCCGGGCTCATCGACTTCAGCGCGAAAGTCAGCCAGCTGCACCCAGTAGAAAGGGAAGTCACCCTGTCCCCATTCCTTGCGCCACTGCTCGATCATGAAGGGAAAAAGATGGCCGTATTCATAGGCCCGGCTCGCGTTGCTTTCTCCCTGGTACCAGATCACGCCCTTCATTCCATATCCGATTGTCGGATGAACCATGCCCGCGAAAATGTTTCCAGGACGCGAATTCCCGCCGAGCATCCCCTCTGGAGATGTCGGACGACGTGGCAGTGGTTTTCCCGCTGCTTTCGCTTCTTCGACTTT
The DNA here is from genome assembly GCA_022424805.1 of Verrucomicrobiales bacterium. Taxonomy (GTDB): domain Bacteria; phylum Verrucomicrobiota; class Verrucomicrobiia; order Verrucomicrobiales; family DEV007; genus Arctic95D-9. The sequence continues at coordinate 2,153 of JAKMGR010000253.1, read as the reverse complement.
CGTCTTCCAAGCTGCCAGTGCCGTCTCGTACTTCGCTTTGTACTCCGCCGACTGGAGCTGTGCTTCGCGATTTTTCCAACTTTCGGTAAGCGTATTGAAGCGCTCGTCCCCATCGATACTCTCCCTTTTCACCCAGGCTTCGGCGGCGGAGCCTCCCCAGGCGTTATTGATCAAACCAACCGGCACGCCGAGAATCTCGTGAAGATAGCGTCCGTAATAAAATCCCACGGCGCTGAACGTTTTGACTGTCTCAGGGGTGGCTGCTTTCCACTCTCCTTTGAAGTCGTTTTGCAACTCCTGGGTTCCGACGCGAGGGACAGTAATGAGTCGAAGGTTCGGGTGATTCGAGGCGAGGGATTCGACCTGCCATTTCCAATCTCCCATCACGGTCCAACCCATGTTGGACTGACCTGAGCACATCCATACTTCTCCAACGAGAACGTCTTTGATGACGCGGGAAGAGGAGCCGTCGATCTTCAAGGTCGCAGGATCGGCATTGGCATCGACCGGGTCGAGTTTCACGGTCCACTTGCCGTCATTACCGGCTTTCGCCTTTTTGACCTGATCCCCAAAGGTCACGGTCACTTCGGTTCCCGGCGCGTCCCAGCCCCAGATCGGGTTTGCCTGCTTTTGCTGTAGAACCATGTGATCCGCGATGATTGCCGGAATCTTCAGTTCAGCGAAGAGCTGGTTTGGGATCAGGAGGGAAAGAGTCAGGAAAATCGGTAGGTATCGTTTCATTGCCGGAGACGGTGAAGGCAATTTCTCGATGTGAAAAACTGAAAAGCTCCGCAATGGCGTCTCGCGACTGCCGTGAAATTTCTCGGCGGATGGCGTTACTATCTGCATGTGTCTTGATGCGATCCTGTTTCTGTCATGAAATTTTCATTTTCCATTCTCTTCCTGGCAGTCTGCTGCTTCTCCATATCTCAAGCTGCTGAAAAGCCTAACATTTTGCTAATCATGGCGGATGACCTGGGGTTCTCGGATCTGGGTTGTTATGGAGGAGAAATCCAAACTCCAAATCTCGATTCGATTGCGGAGAATGGTTTGCGCTACACGCAGATGTACAACACGGCTCGGTGCTGGCCGACTCGCGGCTCCCTGCTGACCGGATTTTATGCGCAGCAAATTCGTCGGGACAGCGTGCCCGGGGTTCCTTCGGGTGGCGGTAATCGCGGTAATCGCCAGGAGTGGGCTCAACTCCTTCCCAAGCGACTGTCGCCGGAAGGGTATCGTTCCTACCATACAGGAAAATGGCATATCGACGGCCTGCCGATCGAGCAGGGATTTGATCGCTCATACCTGGTGAAAGATCAGGGCAGGTTTTTCAATCCAACGAGACTTTGGAAAGACGACAAAGAGCTTCCTCCTGTCGAGAGAGGCTCGGGTTACTACGCGACAACCGCTCTCGCTGATCATGTCATCGAGGTGCTGGAGGAACACACGACGGATCACGCGGACAAGCCGTTTTTCCACTACCTCGCATTTGCCGCTCCCCATTTCCCACTTCACGCGCTCCCGGAGGACATCGCGATTTACGATCCGGTTTATGCCCCGGGTTGGGATGCGATTCGGAGACAGCGCTGGGTGAAGATGAGCCAGATGGGGCTGCTCGATAAGGAAAGCACACCGAATCTTTCCCAGCCAGAGCGAAACCTGGGGCCTCCCTATCATTTCCCCGATGCATTGGAAATTCTCGGAGCCGGCGAAATCAACAAGCCCGTTCCCTGGGGACAACTCACGGACGAGCAGAAGACATTCCAGGCCAAGAAGATGGCAATCCACGCCGCGATGATTCATCGAATGGATATCGAAATCGGGCGCGTCTTCGAACAAATCAAGAAGCTGGGGCAATGGGAAAACACGATGGTCATTTTCCTTTCTGACAACGGAGCCAGTGCGGAGATCATGGTTCGGGATGATGGGCACGATCCGTCCCTGCCTCCCGGATCAGCGGGAACCTATCTCTGCCTCGGCCCGGGTTGGTCAACGGTATCAAATACTCCGTTTCGCCGGCACAAGACCTGGACACACGAAGGTGGAATCGCGACGCCGTTTGTCGTTTCCTGGCCGAAAGGAATGGAGGCTCGTGGGGAAATCCGACGGACACCCGGACATGTCGTCGATGTGGTTCCGACTCTGTTGGAAAT
>JAKMGR010000239.1 GCA_022424805.1 Verrucomicrobiales bacterium | reverse complement strand
CCCGCCTCCCTGCAGGCGCTGTTATCGTCGTGGTGACCTCGTTGGTATTTCTTGTCAGCATGATCTTTGCGCCAACCCGCGGAATCTTCGCAAGAAACCTTCGCCAGCAGAGACTGAAAAATAAGGTCGAGCGCCAGCACCTCCTGCGGGCGGCCTTTGAAATTCTCGAAGCTAACTCCCCCAACACGGAACAGGTCGCCAACGCCCCCTTCTCGCGGGACGATCTCATTGCCAAACGCACCTGGAAACCTCACCATCTCGACAAGATTTTGAAAAAGGAAACCGCATTCGGTCACCTCGAATCAGAGAACTATGGCGAACTCCGTCTTTCCGAATCCGGATTCGGCGAAGCCGCCCGCATCACACGAAACCACCGACTCTGGGAGATCTATCTCGTAACCCACGCCGACATCGCACCCAGTCACGTTGATCGCGATGCCGACATGGTTGAGCACATTCTTGAAGCAGAACTCGTGCAGCGCCTCGAAGACGAACTGCGAAATCGTGGCGCGTGGATTCCAAGTCCTCACCTGATTGAAAACCCATCATGAATTGGACCTCTTTCGATTCCTGGATCGTAGCCGTCGGCGCTGTCACCGCAGTCGCCTGCGCGTTGCCGGGATGTTTCCTGGTCCTGCGAAAAATGAGCATGATGGGTGACGCAATCAGTCACTCCGTTCTTCCGGGAATCGCCGTTGCCTTCCTGATGACAGGAACACGCTCCAGCATTTCGATGTTTGTCGCCGCTGCCATTACCGGGGTTCTCACTGCTGTATTCACCCAGTGGGTCAGCCGATTCGGGCGCGTCGACCGGGGAGCAGCCATGGGAATTGTTTTTACCACCCTATTCGCTGTCGGACTGATCATGATCGTTCGAGCCGCCGACCATGTGGACCTCGATCCCGGCTGTGTTCTCTACGGTGCCATGGAAATGACTCCGCTCGATACACGCAATGTCTTCGGATGGAATATCCCGCGAGCGGTTCTTGCCATCGGAGTTGTTCTCGTCGTGAATCTTCTTCTCATCCTCGCACTTTTCAAAGAGCTACGAATCACTGCCTTCGATGCTAGCTTGTCTGACACACTCGGATTTTCTTCCCGTTTTCTCCACTATCTTCTCATGACCATGGTTGCCGTCACCACCGTCGCAGCGTTTGAGGCAGTGGGGAGTATCATTGTTATCGCCATGCTCATCGTGCCGCCAGCGACAGCGCTGCTCTTGACCCATCGCCTCGTGCCCATGCTGATCATTGCCTCTCTCGTCGGTGTCCTCTCCGCATTTCTTGGCCACTACTCCGCCAACACTATCCCCGGTTGGTTCGAATACGACAGCACCAGCACTTCCGGCATGATGGCTACCGTTGCCGGACTTCTCTTTGCAATCGCGTGGCTTTTCAGTCCCAGCGAAGGATTGATCGTTCGCCGTTTCCGAAATCGTGAGGGAAATGAATTGGAAGAGCCTGCGGAACTCACAAGCACATAGGTACTTCACATCCACCGATCGCTAGAGCTTGCAAACGCATCGCGAAACGGAGATTCTTGTCCCAGCATGCCCGACGCCCCACAATCCATCGCCGAACTCGACGACCGTGCCAGTGCACCTGACAGCGGTGTTCTTGATGCCGTCGAAACTGTCGATGGTCCCATCCTCGTCGCCGGGGCTGGCGGAAAGATGGGCTATCACCTTTGCCGGATGTTGCAGAAAGCGCACCGGGGAATTGGTTCAAAAAATGAAATTCTTGCGGTATCTCGATTCGGAAGTCCCGACTCGCGTGAGCCATTTGAGGAAGAATCGATCCGCACGATTTCTGCCGATCTCACCGATCCTGATCAAGTAATGTCCCTACCCGACGCTGCTGCTGTATTTTTTCTCGCTGGGAAAAAGTTCGGAACAGGCGATGACGCGGAGTCTTTAAGGCTCTTCAACGAAGACATGCCGAAGTTCGTGGCGGATCGCTACGCCCATGTTCCGATCGTGGCGCTCTCGACAGGCTGCGTGTATTCTTTCGTCCCGCCTGACTCCGGCGGCTCCATCGAAACGGACCGGGTTGCTCCCAATGGCGACTACGCGCTTTCCTGCGTCGGTCGGGAGAATGCCTTTCTCTCAACGAGCAAGGACAATGGCACTCCCCTGTCCCTGATCCGTCTCAACTACTCGGTCGACCTCCGCTACGGCGTTCTCGTCGACATCGCACACCGAGTCATATCTGGAGATCCTGTTGATGTCGCGATGGGCTATCTGAACTGCATCTGGCAAGGCGATGCAATCCGACATACGATTCGTTCGCTCGAGCTGGCAAAGTCAGCACCCGAGGCATGCATTCTGAACGTGACCGGATCGCAGACGCTCCGCGTCCGGGAGTTGGCGGAGCGATTTGCAAAACGATTCGGCAAGCCCGTGGAAATCACGGGAGAAGAAAACGAAACCGCCTGGCTCAACAACGCCGCAAAGTCGCACGAGCTTTTCGACCCACCCGAAGTGAGCGAGGAAACGCTCGTCGGCTGGGTCGCAGACTGGATCGAGAACGGACGCCCTTTGCTCGGCAAACCAACACACTTTGAAGTTCGAGATGGCAAATACTGACAGCAACGCGCTAAGCCGCCATCTTTCGCGCGGCTTGGTAATACCGGCGATGCCCCTGGCTCTTGATGAAAATCGAGAATGGAACAAACGCTACCAACGCGCCCTGGCACGCTACTATGTCGAAGCTGGCGCGGGTGGAATCGCAGTCGGGGTTCACTCCACCCAGTTTGAAATCCGGGAACCCGAACATGCCCTCTTTGAACCCGTTCTCGAATTTTGTGCGCAGTCCATTGACGATTGCGTGGAGGAAAATTCGAACTTTGTCAGGATTGCGGGAGTCTGCGGGACAACCGAGCAGGCATCGCGCGAAGCCAGGTTTGCGAGTGATCATGGATACGACGCCGCTCTTCTCAGCCTAACGGCGCTGGCGGATGCGGACGACGTAGCATTGATCCAACACTGCAAAACGATTGGCGAGATCATCCCCCTGATCGGCTTTTACCTCCAGCCGACCATCGGAGGCCGGACCTACGAATACTCGTTCTGGCGACGCTTTGTGGAAATCCCCTCTGTTGTAGCGATCAAGGTGGCTCCATTTGATCGCTACGCGACTCTCGAGGTGATCCGAGCACTGGCAGACAGTGGTCGCGAGGATGTCTATCTCTACACGGGGAACGACGACAACATCATACATGATCTGCTCTCTACATTTTCCTTTGCCGGGAAAGAGCTTGGCTTTGTTGGTGGTCTGCTAGGGCAATGGGCCATCGGGACACAAAAGGCAGTCGAGCTACTGAAGCGAATTCAATCCGGTGAAGACAGCATTGCCGAATGCACAAAAGCTAATGCCGAACTGACCGACCTGAATGGCGCGATCTTTGATCCGACGAATGGATTTTCTGGATGTTTGTCAGGGATGAACGAGATGCTGCGCCGCGACAGGTTGCTACCGAGTCACTTGTGTCTGGAGGAATCGGAGCAACTCTCGCCGGGGCAAGCGGAAGAGCTGGACCGAGTCACCGCAGCGTATCCTCACCTGCTGGACCGGGAGTTTATCGCAGAGAACCTGGATCGTTGGTTGAACGAATGAGCCATGGTCATGACATCAGAATTCGCTCCCTTCAGCCCAGTGATCTTGATTTCGCTCAAGAGGTCCGCAAGATAGCGGGCTGGAACCAGACCGACGCAGACTGGCTGCGGCTCATCAACTACGAACCCGATGGCTGCTTTCTCATCGAGTGCGACGGCGGACCTGCTGGCACCGCTACCACAACGACTTACGGGAACAAGGTGGGTTGGATCGGGATGGTTCTCGTGCACCCGGACTTTCGGCGTCGGGGCCTCGCCACACTCCTGTTACAACACTGCATCAGCTACCTCGAAAGGCGGGTCTCGTGCATCCGGCTCGATGCCACGCCTGCTGGTCGCGAAGTATACCAGAAGCTGGGATTTGTAGACGAGTATCGGCTCCATCGCTGGCAACGCGGTGATGGCGCACCTGAAAATCCGGCTGTTGCGGCAAGTCTCTTCGATGGAGAAAAAGCAAAGACGCTTGATACCGAAGCATTCGGTGCTGATCGCTCTCAATTTCTCAGCAAGCTGCGAGAGACCGCTACCCTGACGATTCAAACCGATGACGGGAGCTTCGGCTTTCTTCGTTCCGGAAAAAATGCCTGGTATCTTGGTCCGGTCGTTTCGTCATCAAACGAAAGCGGCGTCGAAATCATTGAGAAACTCCTCGCGAAATGTCGCGATGAAGCAATCTACTGGGATGTTCTGGAGCCCTGCCAAGATGTGAGAGTTCTCGCGGAGAAGCTCGGCTTCACGAAGCAACGCGAACTCATCCGCATGCGCCGTGGTGAAGCCTTACCCAACGAGCGTCCCGGGAGGCAGTGGGCAATCGGAGCACCGGAGACGGGATAACAAAAACGCCGGGCGAGGTAGGGCGAAGCATCACTGCAGACCCGTCGCCATAGTGCATTG
>JAKMGR010000163.1 GCA_022424805.1 Verrucomicrobiales bacterium | reverse complement strand
CATCTAGGATTGATCTGCGGAAACCTCACCCCGTCATCCGTGGATAACCCGGCTTTGCTGACCCACAGCGAAGTCGAAACAGTCTTTCACGAATTCGGGCATCTGCTGCACCACTTGCTTGGCGATGTCTCGATCAAGTCTTTCAACGGGGTGAAGGTGGTCTGGGATTTTGTGGAGCTGCCTTCACAGATCATGGAGAACTTCTGCTGGTCTCGGGTCAGCCTCGACTTTTTTGCGAAGCATTACCAAACCGGTGAACCGATTCCGGAAGAGTTGTTTCAGAAAATGCTCGGAGCTCGCAATTTCCACTCGGGGATGGCCCAGATGCGACAGCTTTCCTTGGGCAAGATGGATCTGGAATTGCACGTGAATCATGCGCCTCCAGCGGAAGATGAAAATCTCGATGCCTTGGTCTGCGAGTTGCTCGAAGATTTTGTGATGCCACTGGCAACTGATACGCCGACGATGGCCCGGAGATTCACACACTTGTTTGCAAGTGCGACGGGATACGCGGCCGGTTACTACTCATACAAGTGGGCTGAGGTGCTCGATGCAGATGCCTTTACGAAATTTGCGGCGGCAGGCGTGCTGAGTTCCGATGTGGGTCACGAGTTTCGAGCGAAGATTCTCAGTCGCGGAAATTCGCAGGAGGCCGGAGAACTGTTCCGCGACTTCATGGGCCGCGATCCGGATCTGAGTGCGCTGCTGGAGCGCAACGGGCTGGTGGCGTAGGGCGCTTCGCGTGGAAAAAGTTGAAATGGGGGGAGGTGAAAAGTTTTTCACCTATGTCCTGCTTCACCCCTTCCGATTCTCCAAGGCAGCGGCGACGAATCCTTTGAAGAGGGGATGGGCAGCGGTCGGCTTACTCTGGAATTCCGGGTGAAACTGCACGGCGATGTAGAAAGAATGATCGGGAATCTCGACGATTTCTCCGAGGGTTCCGTCGGGTGATGTCCCGACTAGCTTCAAGCCCTTCGCTTCAAAATCTGCTTTGTAGCTCTGATTGAACTCGTAGCGATGGCGGTGGCGCTCGTTGACCTTTCCACTACCGTAGAGCTCTTCGGAGCGGCTGCCTTCGGCGAGCATGGCTTCCCATGTTCCGAGACGCATGGTTGCTCCCATGTTTTCGACTTCCTTCTGATCCTCGAGAAGACAAATCACGGGATGCGGTGTGTCGGGATCGAATTCGGTACTGTGGGCTCCATCCAGTCCACAAACATTGCGAGCGAACTCGATCGTCGCGATCTGCATGCCAAGACAAATGCCAAAGTAGGGGATGTTGTTTTCTCTCGCATAGCGAGCAGCGGTAATTTTCCCTTCAATGCCGCGGTCTCCGAAGCCACCTGGAATCAGAATTGCGGAAACATCTTTGAGGATTTCTTCCGGTCCCTTTTTGGTGATGTCACTGGAGTCGACTCGAACGATATCAACATTTGCGTCATTGGCAGCACCGGCATGAGTGAGTGACTCATAGATGGACTTGTAGGCATCCATCAGCTCGATGTATTTCCCGACCACGGCGATTTTCACGGTGTGCGTCGGATTTACGATCCGGTCGACCATGTTGCGCCATTCGATGAGGTCTGGCTCGCCGGTTTCAAGGCCGAGGCGCTCGCAAATGATTTCGTCGAGCTGGGAGTCGTGTAGCTTCAGAGGGGCTTCGTAGATTGTTCCCTTGATGTCGAGAAATGGCACAACGGCTTCGGGTCTGATGTTACAGAACATCGAAATTTTACTCCTCAGTTCATTGTCGATCGGGAACTCGGAGCGACAAATGATGACATCAGGGGCGATACCGATTTCGCGAAGCTTGGCGACGCTTTGCTGAGTCGGTTTGGTTTTGAGTTCTTCCGCTGCCTTGATGTAGGGAATCAAGGTCGCGTGCATGAAAGCGACGTTTTCGTGGCCGACTTCGTCTTTGAATTGTCGGAGAGCTTCGAGAAAGGGTAGGCCCTCAATGTCTCCGGTTGTTCCTCCGATTTCGGTAATGATGATATCCGCATCCGTCACCGCAGTGACATCGTGGATGCGCTTTTTGATTTCGTCGGTGACGTGAGGAATGACTTGGACGGTTGCGCCGAGGTAGTCTCCTTTGCGCTCGCGCTTGATCACGTTCTCATAAACCTGACCGCTGGTGAGGTTGTTCAGTTGCGAAAGTTTCCCGCTCGTAAATCGCTCGTAGTGGCCGAGGTCGAGATCGGTCTCAGCTCCGTCGTCGAGCACGTAAACTTCACCGTGTTGGAATGGGCTCATCGTGCCCGGATCGACATTGAGATACGGGTCAAATTTCTGCATCAGGACCTTGAGGCCCCGACGTTCGAGAAGCGTCCCGACGGCGGCGGCGGCGAGGCCTTTTCCGAGAGAGCTGACAACTCCTCCTGTAACGAAAATATATTTCATGTGCGCAACTGTTCGTCGAGTATCGCTGCCTGCTCGGGCGTGTCAACGCCGGGAGACTCATCGTCGGTCAAAACCACGCGAATCCGGCCCCCATTTTCGAGGGCGCGGAGTTGTTCCAGTCCTTCGGTTCGCTCGAGCAGGGATGGAGGCCAGGCAACGAAGTCGGAGAGAAAGTCCCGTCGAAATCCATAGATGCCTTTGTGCCGGAAATACTTCAGCCCTTCCGGCACGTTTCGCGGATGAGGAATGAGGCTGCGCGAAAAGTAGAGTGCATTCCGATTCTCGTCGATCGTGACTTTGACGACATTGGGATCTTCGAGATCGGGGTGGTCGGGCGAAAGAGGATTCGCCGCGGTGATCATAGGAAGCTCCGGTTGGGCGAGGAGGTCCCTGGCGAGTCGATCGATCAGGTCGGTGTCGATGAGAGGTTCATCTCCCTGGATGTTGATGATATGGCTCATCTCGGGGAAGGCCTCCGCGACTTCAGCAG
>JAKMGR010000155.1 GCA_022424805.1 Verrucomicrobiales bacterium | reverse complement strand
GAAATGTATGGGCTGGAACTTCTTGAAACCTCGATTCAGGACATCGCCCACAATACCACTCGCTTTCTCGTAATCAGTCAGGAGACCTGCCCTCCTACGGGTAACGATCGAACGTCAGTCATGTTTTCAGTTCGGGATCAGCCAGGGTCACTTCACAAGGCCCTCGAGCCTTTTGAAGAACTGGATATCAATATGTCGAAAATCGAAAGCCGGCCTTCGAAACGCCGAGCTTGGGAATACTATTTCTTCGTTGATCTCGCTGGACATTGTGAGGACGACAATTTTGCCAAGGTGATTCAGCAGTTGGAAACAAGTTGCTCGTTCGTAAAAGTGTTAGGCAGCTACCCTGCCTGATGCTCTGTCGAATTTCGGCCCTCCCCTTTCCATGCTCGCCGTAGACAAAGTCTCCATCGAATACGGCGCCCGATCCCTTTTCCAGGAACTCTCCTTCACCGTTCGCGCGAAAGAGCGCTGGTCGCTTGCCGGTCCAAACGGAGCAGGCAAGTCGACCCTGATGAAGATTATCGCCGAGATCGAGCATCCCGATACCGGGGGCATCATCAAGGCGAAACAGACAACCGTCGGCTACCTGCCTCAGGAGGGAGTCCAGCACGAAGGGTCTACCATCTTTGAAGAAGCCGCGAAGGCATTTGACGACGTGAAGCAACTCCAGAAACAGCTTGCCGAAGTCGAAAAAGAAATGGAATCGGGCGACCCACAGTCCGAGGAATACGGCGATCTCCTTGAAGTATTCGGCGACCTGCAACTACGGCTCGAGCACCACGATGTCAGCCGGATGAAGCCCCGCATCGAAACCGTTCTTGGCGGTCTTGGCTTCAAACAGTCCGATATGGATCGGGACACGGGAGAGTTTTCCGGCGGATGGCAAATGCGGATCGCGATGGCCAAACTGCTACTCCGCGAACCATCCGTGCTGCTTCTTGACGAGCCGACGAACCACCTCGATATCGAGACCGTTCAGTGGCTTGAACAATGGCTCCGAAATTACGGCGGCGCACTTATTCTGATTTCGCATGATCGGAGCATGCTGGACAACCTCACCAATCGAACCCTCGCCTTCGAAAATGGCGGCGTGGAGCAGTACTCGGGCAACTATTCCTTCTTTCTCCAGGAGCGCGAAGCCCGCCGTGAACAAGCGGAACGGGCTTACCGAAATCAGCAAAAGGAAATCGAGAAAGCGGAGAAACTCATCAATCGCTTTCGTGCCAAGGCCACCAAAGCAAAGATGGATCAGTCACGAATCAAGCAGCTCGACAAGATGGAGCGAATCGAGTTGGAGCAGGACGCGGCCACCGTCGATTTCCGCTTTCCTCAACCAGAGCGCAGCGGCCGGACGGTTCTCAAGTTGGAAAGTGCCTGCAAACACTACGGGGATAACAAGGTCATCGACCAATTCGACTTTGAGATCGAACGCGGAGACAAAATCGCCATTTTGGGAGTCAACGGAGCAGGAAAGTCGACTTTTTCCCGGCTCGTCGCAGGAGACGAAGAGCCAACTTTCGGCGAACGAATCGTCGGTCACAAAGTCGGGATCGCATACTTTTCCCAAACTCACGCTGACGAACTCGATCCGACGCGGACTGTCCTCGAAACAATGGAAGTCAGCGTCACCCGCGAAGCAGCAACGAATCTTCGGACGCTACTGGGAGCGTTTCTATTTCGCGGAGACGATGTTTTCAAGAAAGTCAGCGTTTTGTCAGGAGGCGAACGCGGACGCCTCGCGCTCGCTCGCATGCTTCTTCAGCCTGCCAATTTCCTCATTCTCGACGAGCCGACTAACCACCTCGATTTGCATTCGCAGGAAGTCCTGCAAAAAGCCCTGATCGACTACACCGGCGCCTACGTAATTGTTTCTCACAACCGCTCCTTTCTTGACCCTATCGTCACGAAAGTTCTCGAGTTCATCCCCGGAGAGCCGCCCAAGCTGTATTACGGAAACGTCAGTGACTACATCGAGAAAAAGCAGGCAGACCTCGAAGCAGCAAAACCAAAGGCAGGTGGCTTCGCTTCGACGGGGAGCAGCAAAACCGGTGGCGGTGCAAATCGAAAAGAACAACGACGCCTCGAGGCAAAAGCCCGCGAAGCCAAGGCTGCAAAATTGAAGCCACTGGAGGAAGAATTTGAATCCGTAGAAGAAAAGATCGGTTCAATCGAGCAGGAAAAATCGGAGCTTACCAATAAGCTGGTCGATCCTGAGTTTTTCAAAAAAGGCGAAGAAGCCGCCGAAGCCACGAAGCGTTTCGCCGAGGTGGAATCACAACTCGAAGGACTCTATTCCAAATGGAACGAACTGAGTGACAAAATTGAAGAATTGAAGGGCGAGTAAAATTCCCTTCCCCTCCCTTGCCGCTGTCCGAAGTCTCTTTTAGTATAGTGCCATGCGCATCCGACTCGGCACTTTTCCACTTTTCTTCCTTTTGCCACTGCCACTGCAATCGGCTGACTGGGACCCGGAAGACACGACTTTCGATCCGACGATTGAATCAATCGTAGTCCAGGGAGCTACGCGTATTGGCGATCCCACGCCCTTTTACAAGGAGGGAATGGGCGTGCAGTCCTACACAACGGTGGAAGCGAAGCCGGACGATAATCTCGGCGCGATGATTTGGTTCAGCCTCATTGTTCCCTTTGTTCCGGGACAAACCGGGCCGCAGGAGGGAGCTTCCATGTTTCTCTCAATCGATCAGGCAGAAACTCTTATCAAGAAACTGGAAACGGCACTGACCAGTCCGGATAAGGAAAAAACATTGGGGACGATTTTTCCCGAAGGAAACTACCAGCAGTGGACCGTAAAAATCGATCCGAGCGATTCCTCTTTACCCATTGTTCTTGAAATGGAAATGAACGAGGAAACCGATCGCTACCATTTCGGAATCAACCCGACCAAGAAGCTGATCGACTCGTTAAAAAAAGTCTCAGCAAAAGCGAATGAGATCGCTTCGGGCGGGAACTAAGCTCTGCCGATTTCCATTGAGTATCCGAGCGAAAAGCGGGATTGGATAAACCAATACCGCTTTCATTTTGTTGTTGTTTGGCTGCCGGGCAGGCGTGCGATTACGCCGACAGCCCCAGATAGGCAATGAGACGACAACAAACAGCGCCAACACTCCCGTCATCACAAAGGAAAAGCCTTTCATCACGCAATCACCTCTCCGATTACACTTCCGAAATCCTGATCGAGACGCTTGTGCCCCGGAACCTCCAAGGTGTGCGAATGCAATCCCAGCTGATGCAAGATGGTGGCGTGGATATCGGTCACGTAATGGGGGTTCGCAACTGCGTGAAATCCGAGTTCGTCAGTCGCTCCGTGTACGACGCCGCCTTTGATTCCTCCGCCGGCCATCCAGACACTGAATCCATAGGGGTGGTGATCACGCCCATCACTACCCTGCGTTCCCGGCGTCCGCCCAAACTCAGTCGCAAAAACCACGAGTGTCTCTTCGAGCTGGCCACGTTGTTTCAAATCCTTCAATAGTCCCGCGATAGGCTTGTCGACCTGCATTGCCAGTTCCGAATGTTTCTCCTTCAACTTGGAATGCTGATCCCATGCTCCGGCAGCTCCTCCACCATGCATTATCTGGATGAAACGCACACCGCGCTCGGACATGCGACGCGCTGCCAGCAATTGCTCTCCGAATGGTTTGGTTTCCTTTTGATCGAGGCCGTAGAGCTTTTTTGTAGCCTCCGACTCGGTATCGAAATTGATGACATCGGGCACCTCGGTTTGCATTCGAAAGGCCAGTTCATACGATTTGATCCGAGCTTCCAATGCAGAATCGTCGGGATATTGCCTAGCCGCAAGGCGATTCAGTCTCCCCACAAGATCAAAACTGCGTCGCTGCTCTTCATGTGTCAGGTCTCCGGCTGGCTTCGCGAAATCGAGCGGATTGTCCAAGTCAACTTTCAGCTTCACGGAGTCGTAGGCAGGACCCAGATAGTGCCCATCGCTCTTGTCAAAAAATCGCGGCCCCATACTGACGAACTGAGGCAGATTGTCATTCAGCGAACCTAGACCATAGGTCACCCACGCTCCAATCGTCGGAGCAGGCGGATCGAGACGGTGCTTCCCGGAGTGAAATTGGATCTGCGCGCCGTGGTTATCGTCCGTTGTCCACATGGAGCGGATCACGGATATATCGTCGATACAGTTGCCGATGTGAGGAAACCAATCACTGACTTCGACCCCGCTTTCGCCGTATTTCTTATACCCCACCTGCAAGGGATAGATCACATTGCGCTGCTGACCGTTGGCGTCATTCACGACAACAACCCTGACATTCTTTAATCTTTCAGGATCCTGCACATCGGCGTAGGGCGTCTCCGCAATGGTCTTCCCTCCATATTTCGTCAGCATCGGCTTGGGATCGAAGCTTTCCATGTGACTGACCCCTCCACGCATGAAAAGCCAGATCACATTTTTTGCCTTCGGCGCGAATTGGGAACGTCCGTCGATGCGAAGCGAACGCCCCGCGCCAAACGAATCTTGAGTGAGCATCGATTGCAACGCAATCCCACCAAAGCCGAGCCCGGCTCCGTGGAGGAATCTTCTCCGATCAAGACTTCGGGGATCTGCGTCTGAAGAAAAGGGGCTCATACCAATTACCGAATGGTGACGAAATCGTTATGGTTAAGTAAGGCATGAACCAGCTGGCTCCTTGCTCGCTGGCCTTGTCCTGACGGGAAATTCGAGAGAAAGGCTACGCACTCTCCAATTTCCTCCTCATCAGGTGAACGTCCGAGAATCTGAAGAAACAATTCAGTGATCAGCGCAGCACTGTCTTTTTCCGCACCCCATTTTCCCGCAATTCTTCCGGCCGCTTCGAATGCCACTTCACTATTCGACAACGCAAGTGCCTGCTGCGGGACGACGCTCTCGCTGCGTCGATAACACTGCAACAAATCCGCATCATCAAATGTGGAAAGAAACAGGCTTCGTTTTTCTGGCGAGTGATTAAAGTAAATGCTCCGGCGCTTTGTCTCACCATCAGGGTCGACAGACGAACCACCCATCGTGACATCGAGTTCTCCAGATAAATGCAACAGACTGTCCCGAACGACCTGCGCCTCCATCCTGCGAGGGTTCATTCGCCAATAGAACCGGTTTTCCGGATCTGCTTCACGAGTACGCGAATCAACCTTCGCTGTTGAAGAATCCCGCCGCCAGGCCTCCGACGTGACGATTAGCCGATGCAAATGACGAAAACTCCAGCCTGACTCCATGAATTCTACCGCTAGAAAATCGAGAAGCGCGAGTTGCTCCGGCTCCTTCGCCTGCCGGCCGAAATCGAAGACGGAATCAACGAGCGGTACTCCGAAGTGACGCATCCAAACGTGATTCACCGCCACTCGAGCCGTCAGCGGGTTTTCCGGGGAAACGATCCAATTCGCCAACATCGTCCGGCGCCCTGTAGATTTGTCAGGAAATATGCTGGGGTAATCGGTGAACTTGTGCGCCGGTGTTTCGAGGGCCTTTCGTGTAACGCGAAGTGAGTCGTATTCCACTTTTCCTTTATCCAGTTGGGCGAGCCGCTCCTCAGCTTTTTTCTTCGCCTCACGGGCAGCTTTTTTCTTTTTCGCATCCGTTCCAAGTCGCTCCACTTTCGACCGGGCAAGGACTGCGGCAACCTGGGTCCGCGAGGCAGTGCGAAACAGGTCTTCATTACTCTTGCCTGGGTGAGAAAAACGGAACTGATCAGCCGCGATAGTTGCCTCCACTGATTTCTGTTCCGCACGAGCTGCCTCCCACTTGAGTTTAGCCAAGTCCATCTGCGACGAGGCCTCCTCAGGAGTCGTCTCTACTTTGACTAACTCCGCAGTTGCCTTCTCCACTCTTTTTTGAGCGGCTTGCAATTGGGCCTCTTGTACCCATTTTCTCGAACCGGGAGCATATGCAGGCAATGGAAGTTTTATTTCTTTGATGGGGCTGGCAAAAGCCGAGAGAAACTCAGGAACCTGCGGATCGATTTTCGTCTCTTTGT
>JAKMGR010000142.1 GCA_022424805.1 Verrucomicrobiales bacterium | reverse complement strand
GTTAGGTACGTGCCACAACAGGATGGGTGTTCAGTTTTAAGGGAATGAATGTCGAATCTCGAAGTGGAGTCTGCGACCGCTTGGGTAAAGCAGCATCGAAGCCGGACCAGTAAAAGAGCCTCCGGCTCGTGGGCAGGGGCAGGGGTTGTGCTGGATCTTATATTGGTGAGATTATTTGCAGCAAGCTCTGCTAAACGCAGAATCATATTCCAACGACCAACGACCAACGACAGATTCTCTCTCTACGCCAGGATCTCTTGCGGCACATTTCCGTGCACATCGGTGAGGCGGAAGTCGCGTCCGGCGTAGCGGTAGGTCAGTCGTTCGTGATCGATTCCTAACAGATGCAGAACGGTGGCGTGAAAATCGTGAACATGCAGGGGCTTGTCTACGGCTTTGAATCCGAATTCGTCAGTCGCTCCGTAGGAGTAGCCGCCTTTGGTTCCACCGCCTGCCATCCACATCGTGAATCCATGCGGGTTGTGATCACGCCCATTGGCGTTCTCGGTCACGGGGGTGCGGCCAAATTCTCCGCCCCAGATCACGAGGGTGTCATCGAGCAAGCCTCTCTGCTTCAAATCTTCGAGGAGAGCAGCGATGGGACGGTCAATGTCGGTAGCGAGCTTTCTCGTTTTCTCGTCGTGCCCACTGTGGGTGTCCCAGGGCTGGCCGTTTCCGTAGTAGAGCTGAACGAAGCGAACCCCACGCTCGGAGAGGCGACGCGCCAGGAGGCAGCCATTCGAGAAATGGCTTTTCCCATAGGATTCGCGGATCGACTCCGGTTCGCGGGAAATGTCGAACGCATCGGTAGCTTCGAACTGCATCCGGTAGGCAGTTTCCATTGCCTCGATTCGTCCCTGCAGGGCCTGATCGGCTCCGCCGCGGAGCGCGAGATGTTCGCGATTCAGTTCCTTGGCGAGATCGAGCTGTCGTCGTTGGGCGTCGGGAGCGATCTTGTCATTTCTCAGCCACGGAATCATGTGATCCGGTTCGATTTTTGAATGGTTGATATAGACGCCCTGATGTTTCGCCGGAAGAAACGCGCTGTTCCAGAGAATGGAAAAGCGGACCGGCTTACCCGGGCACAAAACCATATAGGAGGGAAGATTGCGGTTCTCTGATCCAAGTCCGTAAGACATCCAGGCCCCCATGCTGGGAACCTTGGGCGTCATCGTTCCGTTGTTCATCAGGAGCAACGCAGGACCGTGGTTCGGGTTGTTCGTGTAGCAGGAATTGAGAATGCAGAGATCGTCGGCATGCTTTGCCGTCATTGGTAGCAGCTCGCTGATAGGTAGCCCGCTTTCCCCGTGTTGGCTGTATTTATACGGAACTGCCATGAGACCGCCTGTGGGACGTTCGGTTCGGAGATCGGCTCCCTTGGGGCGTTTCCCTTCGTATTTTTTCAAGGATGGCTTGGGGTCGAAAAAGTCGGGACCGAAGGGGCCGCCGTTCATGAAGAGATGAATGACGCGTTTTGCCTTGCCGGGAAAATGAGTGCCAAGGGGAAGCTCTCCCGCAGCCTGCAGGCTAGAGGCAAGCCCGAGTGAACCCAGCCCTCCGCCGAGTCGCGCGAGAGCGTCCCGGCGGTTCATTTTGGTGGGCGTGTTAGTGAAAGGGTCCATCTTTTAATCAATAAAGAGAAATTCGTTACTCGTCAGGAGGACGTGGGCGTAGTGCTCCAGCGAGAGTCCTTGCTTGAGGTATTGCGTCCCCAAGTCAATTTCTTGCGGAGTTGGTTTCCGCTGGAAGAGAGAATCGTAGACTTGTGTAATCTGGTTTTCGGGAGAGGTGCTGCGGGTTGCAAGGATTTTGCTCAGTGACTCTGCGCGATTCATGACAAAGGGGCCATTCAGTGTGAAGAGTTGCTGCAGTGGGGTCTGGGTCTCGGGGCGACTTGGGCTGTGTGCCGTGGGGTCGGGAAAGTCGTGGAGACGGAGCATCTTGTTGATGTCGCGGCGATGAATCTTTCCGTAAATCGTTCTCCGAAGAAACTCAGGTGATTCGAGATCTCCCGGAACACCTCCGAGAGAAGAGTCCAGTTCTCCCGTCGCAGCTAGCATAGAATCGCGCCAGATTTCGACATCGAGGCGGCGTCGTTTCTGATAGGAGTAGAATTTTACCTC
>JAKMGR010000127.1 GCA_022424805.1 Verrucomicrobiales bacterium | reverse complement strand
TGACGACAAGGCGGAAGGTTCGCGGTCGAAAACCAGCTTGCCCGAGCGCATCCCGACGAGTCGGGGAAAAAATTCCCGGGCCAACTCGATATGATGCAGGCTCATGCAGAGCGTGAAGTCACTTTCGCGGGAAAGGTCAAGAAGCAGCTCGACCGTGTCGCGTGCCCGCGCCGGATCGACCGCTGAAACAGGTTCGTCGGCAAGGATGACTTCCGGCTCCTGAAACAAGGCGCGAGCAATGGCTACACGTTGCTGCTGACCTCCGGACAAATTGGAGGTTCGTTCATAGAGCTTTCCCTCAATCCCAACCCGGTCGAGGATGCGATGGATCGCCGTTACGTCGGCTCGTGAAGGAACAAGTAAATCACGGATCGAGCGAAGCGTCCCGCGTTCCCCGCCTTTGCCCAAAATCACATTCTGCAAAACGGATAGGTTGGAAACCAAACCAAGCTGCTGAGGAATCGTTGCGATGCGAGTCCGTAGCTTTCGCAGACCCCCGGCTCCCATTCCCGAAATTTTTTCGCCGAGCACTGAGAGCGCTCCTTCTTCGATCTCGCGCGTAGCGTTCATCACGCTGATGAGGGTTGTTTTTCCGCTTCCGCTGGGTCCGATGAAAGCGACCTGTGAACCAGTTTTAATTTCTAGGTCGAAATGATCGACGGCTGTGAGAGTGCCGAAACGAACGCTCACATTTTCCAATCGAAAGGCTGAAGACATGGAGTTTTTCGGAATACAGAAAGGGGCGGAAATTCTTCCGCCCCTCCCTTCAAAACATTCTAGGTGAGCTTATTTTTCAATAAGCCCCATTTTGACAGCAGTATCCTTGATGCCATCGAAATCGGCATTCTTTGCCGCAATAACAGAGTCGCGATTGATCGCTTTGATCGCATCCGAACCCGCTGGGACGGAAATCAGGGCAGCCTGAACTTTTTCGATGAACCCGTCACCGAAAATTGTGTTCACCTCGGGGTGGACCGTGAAGTTGTAGTCCGCGTAGAATGGGGTAGTCCAAATCTTAACGGTATTTTCTGCAATCTTGGGATCGCTCTCGACGAGTGAGTCGTAGGTTTTGTAGTTGAGCGCACCGGTTTGGTAGGTTCCGTCAGCGACCGCGTTTGCCGTTGCCACGTGGCCACCACTCATCTGGTATCCTGGCTTTTGGGCAAACCACTTGTCCGGCTCAACACCACCATTGTTTTGCATAATGAAATAGGTGGGCATGAGCCGTCCGGAAGTTGATCCGGGAGATCCAAAAGTGAAGATCGTATCCTTGATTGCTGCAGGAAAGTCTTCCGACGGCTTGAGTCCGGTCGCTTTATTGGCAATAAAGTAGGATTTGTATTTCGGGTCGGCTTTGCCCTGTGCGATGGCTTGTGCGCCGGGGACGGCCATGCGAGCCTGAACTCCGGACAATCCACCGAACCAGACAAGGTGAACCTCACCGTTGGTGAATTTGGTAATGGAGTCGGTGTAGTCGGTCGACGAGACAAACCTCACATCGACACCGAGTTCACCGGAAAGGTGCTCGGACAGCTTGCTGAATTTGGCGATTTGATCGGTGACTTTCTCATCCGGAATGGCGGAAATGTAGAGAGTCTCCGAAGAGGACTTATTGGAGCCGGTCTGCGACGTGTCACCACCGCAGCCAACTAGGGCCAGAGTAGTTACCGCTGCCAGACCGACGCGGAAAAGATAACTTTTCAACATCGGTATTTAGGTTTGGTTCTGGTTGGTTTGAGAATCATTTACTGATTAGCTGAGCCATTTAACTCGGTGAGAGAAAACCTCACCTCCTCACAAGGACGCGCGTAACTTCTCAATGCTTACGACAAAAATCCAGCAAATTATTAACAAGAATTGAGTCCTGTTCGGGAAAAACGGTCCGTAAATCGAGACGGTAACCGTCTTCAGCCGTGTATCCCATGATGGGGACAACAGTTTTCCGCAGTCCCGCAGCAAGGTGGGTGACCGAAAAATTCTTCGGTCTCAAATCAAGGGCCAGAGAGGGAATTTCCGCCTTCGGCATCGTCCCTCCTCCACAGCGAGCAATCGTCTCCACGATTCTCACATCCAAACTTTCCAATTCGGTCAATTTCCCATGGATAGCTTCAGCGCGAGGGCGCAGATCGTTTTCTACCGAGGCGGAAAGCATGCCAATAAGTGGCAAATCGGGATCCTCGTTCCCAGCAGACAGGTAAGCAGAAACCGTTTCCTGCAATCCTGTGAGGATCATCTTGTCGCAACGAAGCGCTCGGAAAAATGGTTCCTTTTTGATCCCAGCGACCAGATCAGCGCGACCAGCGATGATGCCGGCCTGCGGACCACCAAAAAGCTTGTCTCCACTCACGCAGACCAGATCGACTCCACGTCGGAGGACTTCGGTAGCGCTCGGCTCATGGGGAATGGGAGCCAAGTGCTCGGTTCGCACCATCGCTCCGCTCCCGAGATCCTCGACAACTGCAAGGTCATGTTTTTTCCCGAGATCGACGAGATCCTCGGTAGAGGGTTCTTCCGTAAATCCCCCCATCCAGAAATTCGAGCGATGCACCTTCAATAGCATCCCAGTTTTCGGACCGATCGCATTTTCGTAGTCTGAAAGAGTGGTCTTATTGGTTGCCCCCACCTCGACGAGCTTGGCACCGCTCGCCTCCATAATTTCGGGGACACGAAAACCGCCACCGATTTCGACGAGCTCACCTCGGGAAATCACGACCTCATTTTTTTCCCCATTCGCAAGGTGCTTCAGCATTAGAATTAGCGCCGCGGCACAATTATTCGTCACCGTGGCGGCTTCTGCATCGATCAGTGTAGCAAGGCAGGTCTCGAGGTAACCTCCCCGCTTGCCTCGCTCGCCAGAATCCAGATTCAGCTCGATGTTGTTGTAGTTTCTTCCCACCCCCGCAATAGCCTCAACAACCTGCGGAGCGAGAGGCGAACGCCCTTGATTGGTGTGAATGCAGACACCGGTTGCATTGATCACCGGATGAATACGCGAGCGATAGAGCGAATCGATCTGGCCGCGAATCATTGCGAGCGTTTCTTCAAATTCACCGACTTCCAGTTCCCCTTTCTTTACCCCCTTCCGCATCTCATCAACGGTATCGCGCACCAACTTTGTCACCAATGGTTGCGGCAAAGGAGGCAGATCCCCCGCTTTGTCCAAGGCTACAAGCACCTTGTCCACAGCTGGAATACGCGCGAATGGAAGGGAAGACGACTCACTCATCGCCGCAAAGGTAGCACGAGGCTGGGAAAAGGCGACAGGAGGTAAAACCCTCGACTACACCACCGAAATCAAAGTTCCCTGCCCGCCTGGGGTGATTCGACCAATGACACTTCGGGTGAGCGAGTTTGCATCACCGAAGATTTCCAGAACACGATCCAAATTCGCCTCGGGAACGCAGCAGAGCAGTCCGCCACTCGTTTGCGCATCAGCGAGCAGGTAACGCATCGATTCCGGGACGCTGTACGCAAACTCGGTATCAGTCAGCGCGGTCTTCAGGTTTTGCTTTGTGCCCCCGGGAACGCAGTCATCTTCCTCGATCAACCGAATGATCTCATCGTCGATCGGAGGTATATCCAGGGAATGAATCGTCGCGCGTGTTCCACTGGAACGGCAGAGCGAGACGAGATGTCCAAGCAAGCCAAAGCCAGTCACGTCAGTGGCGCACTTTACGAGGCCTTCGGCTGCAAGTTGTTGGCCCGGGGTGTTGAGTCGACTCATCAGATCAATACCGCGCATCGCAACGTCACCCGATGTGAGTCCGCGTTTGATTCCCGTCGTGAGAATTCCGGTTCCAAGCGGCTTTGTCAGGACGAGAAGGTCACCCGGTTCCGCACCCGCGTTAGTGATCATGTGATTCGGATTCACCATCCCGGTCACAGAAAGTCCGTAGATCGGCTCTGGATTTTTGATCGAATGTCCCCCGGCCAGTGCGCACTTTGCTTCCGCGACTTTGTCGGCTCCACCGCGCAAAATCTCGTGGATGATATCCAGCGATAACACATCGGCCGGCATTCCTACCACATTCATCGCAGTAACGGGACGTCCACCCATCGCATAGATATCGGACAGCGAATTGGTGGCAGCGATCTGCCCGTATAGGTAAGGGTCGTCAACGATAGGGGTGAAGAAATCCACCGTCTGCACCATCGCGAGCTCGTCGGAAATTTGATACACTGCAGCGTCGTCGGAGGTGCTGGCACCTACGAGCAAACGCGGATCCTCATATTGATTGAGCCCACGCAGAACCTGCGCGAGTGCCTCCTGGCTAAGCTTGGAGGCTCACCCTGCGCACGAAGACAGGGAAGTGAGTTTGATAGGGTCTCCAGACATGATCGAGAACTGTAAGTTACTTTACCCTTTCACGAAGCTTTCATTTTTACCACGAGAAATCGCGGATGTAGCGAAACTTCTTCCCACTTCTTTCAGGCCAAGGTATCAACCACAATTCGACTGGCTTCGTGTGCGGTCACAACGATGGCTTCCCCTTTTTTGATAAACTGCCCGTCGCTAACAACGTCGAGCAGATTGCCATCAATCATTGCTTTTCCGGAGGGAACAAGATCAGTTGTCGTCGAGCCCTTGTTTCCAACCAGATCAATTTTCGATCCGTCTTTTTCACTGGCATCCATCGCCGCACCTTGGTTAATCGCCTCTTGCAGAATGAATCGGCTTCCCAGCTTCGTCTCCGGGAGAAAGCGCATTCCGGCGAAAACTGCAACAAGAGCACCAACCAGCCCGATCGAAACCGTGATGAAAGATCCGCGGAAGATCGAGAGCCACGATTCTGCCCCGGGGAGACCTTCCCATTTCCATTCCAGGTCAACACGATCGACCATCGCGAGACCGAGCGCGACGAGCACAAGGGCTCCGCCGATCGCACCTGGAATAATAGCCCCGGGAAATACAAATACCTCCACCCCAATCAAGACCAAGCCCAAAACCAGCAATACAGCCAATTCATATCCAGCCAGATTTCCGGCCAGGTAGTTGCCAAAGAAAAAGATACTGAACGCCAGCACACTCAGCAGTCCCGGCAGGCCGAAGCCCGGGCTGTTCAGCTCCGTGTATGCCCCAGCCAAACCAACCACGATCAAGAGAATAGATAATTTCTGCACCCAATGGGCAAAGGCTTCCATCCCCAAAGGCTCGCCTTTCAAGACTTCTGCTTCGATGTTTTCTTTCTCGAGAATTTCTTCGATACTGTTCGCAACGCCCTTCGCAAGAACAGGGCGCCCTCCGATTTCCTCGGTCGCCCGAATCGTATTGAGATTGAGAACATTTCCAGCCTCGTGAATGACAACACCATCAATTTTCACCTCCTTCTCTCGTGTCACAAATGCCTCGGCTACATCTGGATTGTGGCCTTTCAATTCGGCCACATTTCGCACCGTCCCAATGATCATCTGGGTGATCTTGTCTTCGAGAGATGCATTCAAATCTTGCCCCGTCCCGCTGATAACGAGCGCCGACCCGATCGTCGCCGCAGGCCGCATGTAAATGTGATCCGTACCCACCGCTAAAATTGCACCCGCAGACTCCGCCTTCGGATTAACGAAAGTGATCGTTGGAATGCTGAGATTCTGCAAGGTGTCGAGCACAAGACTGTCGGTATACCAGGCAATTCCTCCCGGAGTGTGCATGTCGAAAATAACCGCTGCAGCACCGTCGAGCTCGGCTTTCTTTACCGTCCTGTCGATGAAGTCGAAGGAGGCTTTGCCGGTTGCGAGTGTATCCATTCCCACTTCGATGACGACAGCCTTACCTTGGAAGCTGCCTTCCTCACGTTTGCCAAAAAGTGATTCCTCCTTCTCTTCCTCTTCA
The DNA here is from genome assembly GCA_022424805.1 of Verrucomicrobiales bacterium. GTDB lineage: Bacteria > Verrucomicrobiota > Verrucomicrobiia > Verrucomicrobiales > DEV007 > Arctic95D-9. The sequence continues at coordinate 206 of JAKMGR010000127.1, read as the reverse complement.
ACGGTCTTCTTCCCTGCTTTAGTTCCTAGCGAAAGCCGTTCCCGGTTGCTGTTCTCACCAAACTCCCTTGGCGTAAGCTTTACAACTTTTCCCTTCAGTTTCTCGAGCTTTGATATCTCCTCGATCGACTTCGCAGTTCCTTTCGCGAGAACTCTCTTCCCTTCGATTTCCTGAACCGCTTCGTCTGCGGTAAGGGTGAGCACTTC
>JAKMGR010000119.1 GCA_022424805.1 Verrucomicrobiales bacterium | reverse complement strand
TCGCTAGGGTTTTCCCTCGGCTGCGTCCATCAATGCGACCACTCGGGCAAGTCGCTCATCTTTCGAATACAAGTAATCCTGCAGTGCTCGGTAAGCCGCAGCCCGCTCCGCCTTCGCTGCTTTGTATTCTGGATCATTCTTTGCCGAATCAGTGGCTGCCTTCTTCTTCGTTTTGATTTCCTCGTCGGAGACAAAAATCTGCGGATAGGCAGACTCCAATTTGGCCTGTGCTGCCTCAGCCGCGGACACGAGTTGACGATAGGCTTCCTCTCTTCCGAAACGACGATGAAGCCGCTCCATCTCGGCCTCTTTTTTACTTCGCGGCCAATCTCCAACCTCCGGCTTCTGCTCAATCAAAAATGCGTCGATGGCGCGCCTGGCTCGATGCGTTGCATTGAGCGTCTCCTTATAAACCGGATCATCCTTCTGGAGCCTCTTCCTCTCTTCGCTGATCGTCTTTTGAAATTCCTTGTTAGATCGATACACACCGGGAAAGAGCTGCTTGTTCTGCTCATCCAGTTCGTCCACGCGAATTACCAGGGCGCGGTATTTCTCATCGTTTTGAAAGAGCCTTTCCTGGGCGTTGCTCTTCTCGATTTGAAATTGCTCCTCCAGCGTTTTCTCGACAGGAAGCTTATCAACCACAGAGCTCAGGTGCGCTCTTCCTGAATCAGCTACCTCACCTTTCTTCGCGACAGCACGGAAGACCTGAAAATTGTCAAAAGTCGCTGCGGACTCATCGACCTGCAACGCGAGATACTGCCGAGTTCGGTCAATGATGGGGTGCTTGGCATGCGCCACGTGATCCCGATCTAGATGCGCGATCACTTCATCGTCGAGAAATTCCACCGTCATCGTATACCAGCGATCTGGATCGAAGTTGAAGGCACATTCACTATGGCGGTAAGAAAAATACGGCACAGATCGATCACTCGCCGTCTGGATGAAAAAGTGGTCAGGACGCAAGTGAACGACTGCATTATAGCCTCCCCCACTCCCCGTCATAAGACGCACGTCTTTTGCCTCCCCGAGCCGAAAATCAAAACGAATCACAGCGTCTTTGTATTCCGCATCGCGAAGAAAAATTCGCGTATTACCGGATCCGGTCGCAAGCCGCTTCAGGATTCCATCTTCCGCGACCCAGTCTTTATTGTACCAGAGCTGCTCACTGACGAGTCCGGGAGAAAAATGATCTCCGAAATAGAGGCTCCGTGTTTCTGTCAGGATGGGTTGCGACGGGCTACGCGCTTCGACGGACTCCCGCCAGCTAACCAGTTGCTCCTTCATTTCGGTGACCACCTTCGGATGTTCCGAAGCAACGTTTCTCTCTTCCGAAGGGTCATTTTTCAGCGAGAAGAGTTCGTCTATTCCTGAGTCAAAATGCTCGATCAGTTTCCAATCACCCTGCCGAATCGCTCCGCCGGAAATACCGCCAAGAAAATGAGGGCCATCCAGTGGATAATGCCATGCCAGAAATTCCCGATTGGCATCATTGTCAGGATCTTTCCAGTTCTCTAAAGTAGACACCCCGTCGAGAATCTGTTCCGAATCCGGCTCAATGCCAGCTGCCGCCAGCAAAGTAGGATAAAAATCCGTATTCATCGTGGGCGCTTCTGAGGTGGCTCCTTTCGGAACCTGCTCCGGCCAACGCACGATGAGGGGAACTCGAATGCCTCCCTCGTAGAGCTGACTTTTGCCACCACGCAGAGGCGTGTTCGAAGTGACATTTCTTTCCCCTCCGTTGTCGCTGGAAAAAATAAGTATCGTGTTTTCAGCGACACCCAACTCCTCCAACTTTTTCGAGAGCCCACCAATACCGTCATCGATCGATTCCAGCATCGCCGCGAGATGAGGATTGTGATCAACCGCCCAGTGATTGCCGGGATCCCCCTTCCCCAGCCCCGCATCTTCGCAGATATAGCAATTCTCCCGACCTGATTTTCCCGGAGGGTGCTTCTTTCGATATTTTTCGACGACATCTTTCCGGCCATTCAGAATCGTGTGCGGCGCATAGTGGCTGAGGTAGAGGAAAAAAGGCTGCTGTTTGGCGACACTTCGCTCGACAAAATCGATGGCTTCTAGATTGAGTCGATCCGTCAGATATTCCTCTTCCCCGAGGCGAGCCTCAGGCAAATCGATCCACCTGATCGGCTGATCGCGAAACACATAGGGCCAGGTGTTAGCACCATTGCCGACGCCCTTTACCTC
>JAKMGR010000108.1 GCA_022424805.1 Verrucomicrobiales bacterium | reverse complement strand
GGCGGCGAACCTCGATCTCTATGCGACTTTCGCTCAACTCGCTGGAGTAGCAGAAATGCCAGCAGACAAACCCGGCTGGATGTCCCTCGATCTGACGCCGACCCTGCTGGAAGGAAAGCCGAGTCCCCGCAAACAGTGGCTATTTGGGCGTGACGTGTTTCGATCAGGCCAATACAAGATTCACCTTTCGACCGGTCATCCAACCAATCCCGAGACGCGGAAGAAAAGTCCCACGATCAAACACGAGACTCCGCTCTTGTTCGATCTTCTTGAGGACCTGGGAGAATTAAACAATATCGCCGCCGCTCATCCTGAAATCGTGAAGCGCCTGCTCAAGGAGATGAATGCGGTCAAGAACATGAGCCAGAACTAACAGCGGAGCTAAACAGGGAGAGGTTGAACAGCCCGGGTTGAACAGCTCAGGCTGGCTCTTTTTACTAACTGATTTCATCTACCAAGTTTTTCCATAAACAATGATCAAGTATCTATCTTTCATTGTTCTCTTTTTGCAAGGAGGCAAAGGAAAGTGTCGAAATTCGCGATGCCGAGAATCAAACGATTCACGTTCCCGTAGGTGACATTGCCATCCGGACTCCAGTTATCTCCACCATGCCACCGATGAATGTGCTCCTGAAAAAGCGAGAGATTCGTGACTTGGTGGCGTACCTGACGGCGCTGAAGTGAGGTGGAACAGGGTGAGGAGCCTGACCCAACAGGGTCTGATTCATCGTAGAACGGACTTCCAAATCTGTTCAGCAAAGGCTATGGGCAAGTCGACTGCTGAGCGGACTGGGAAGTCTGCTCTGCAATCTTCTCCACCTACGCGACGATATCCTTCACCACGTTTCCGTGCACATCGGTCAGTCGGAAATCGCGACCGGCGTATCGGTAGGTGAGTTGGTCGTGATTCAGGCCCAAAAGGTGCAGAATCGTGGCGTGCCAGTCGTGGATGTGGACTTTGTTTTCGACGGCCTGGTAGCCGTGCTCGTCGGTGGAGCCATAGCGAAGCCCTCCTTTGACGCCACCTCCAGCCATCCAAAGGCTGTAGCCTTTGTTGTTGTGGTCACGCCCGTTGGTGCTCTGTCCGTGGGGAGTCCGGCCGAATTCTCCAGCCCAGATGACCAGCGTATCCTTGAGCATGTCGCGCTGCTTGAGATCAGCGAGGAGGCCGGCAATTGGCTTGTCGATTTCTCCGCAGTTCTGTCGCAGGCCATTCACCAGATTTCGGTGATGATCCCAGTTGCCGTGATTGATCTGGATGAAACGAACTCCGGCTTCGGCAAGCCGTCGAGCGGAGAGGCACTGACGGGCGAAGTTGTTGTTGCCTTGGTCGAGGCCATAGAGCTTGCGAATGGATTTCGGTTCCTCGGCAATGTCGAGAACGTCAGGCAATTCATCCTGCATTCGAAATGCGAGCTCGTAGGACTCGATGATGCCTTCGACTTCCGGGTTGTGTTTGTCGTGTTTGAGCTTTTCCATGTTCAGCGACTTCACGTAGTCGAGCTGAACTCGCTGAAGGTCGCGATCGAGTCTCGGATTTGAAAGATTGCTGACGGCGGCTTGCTTGTCCTTCGTGACGAAGCGATTTCTCGCCTGGCGTCCGATTGGAGTTCCCTGGTAGATCGCGGGGAGAAACGCGCTGCCGTAATTCTGTGCTCCGTTCGGCGGAGCGAGTGTGATAAAGCCGGGAAGACTGTCATTTTCAGTACCGAGACCGTATAGGGTCCAGGCGCCGAGGGAAGGCCGCACAAACTGGAAGTTGCCGGTATGCATCTGCGTCGTCGCCTGCGGGTGATTCGGCAGGTCTGTGTGCATGCTGTTAATGAGGCAAAGGTCGTCGGCATGTCCTGCGACATGGGGAAACAACTCCGAGATGGGGAGTCCGCTCCCGCCGTGCTGGGAAAATTCAAACGGCGAACCGAGGAGCTTGGCGAAGCCTCGGGCGTCCTTGCCGTGATCTTTCGTCAGCTGTGGTTTGTAGTCGAATGTGTCGACATGCGAGGGAGCACCCTGCATCGCAAGAAAGATGACGCGTTTAGCTTTTGCAGGAAAATGAGAGGTCTTTGGAGCAAGCGGGTTGGTTGCTGCCGCGCCAACTCGTTGGGCAGCGAGAGCACTGAGTGCAGAAAAGGCGAGGTATCCAAAGCCGGATCCGGTGGACTGAAGGAAGGAACGTCGGGTTGTCATAAGGATAGATTGTGGTTTGCGATCAGTTGAGGTAGCGAAATTCAGCGCTTGAAATCAGCGATTGGCAGAAGGAAGTCAGGGCAAGGATGCGTGCACGCTCTTGTTCGATTCCCGACTCCTCTGCGGTGGCGAGAAAGCGATCGATGAAGGCCTTGGTCTTTCGCCCTTCTTCTGCCGTTGGCGGTCGGGAATAGCAGCGTTGGAAAGCCTCCACGACGAGAGGGCCACCGCGAAGGTTCAACTCTCCTGCGAGTTCTCTCGCCATCGCTTCGGCATTTTGAATGACGAAGTCCGAGTTCATCATGTAAAGAGCCTGCGAAGGAACGGTCGTGATTTCGCGTTTTCCGGAAAGGAGACTGGGATCGGCAAAATCGAAAAGCGCTAGCGATTCAGGAACGAGTCCGCGAACGATCGGGAGGTAAACTGAGCGAACATCGGTGGGAGCGTTGAGCTGTAACTCCTGAATATTTCGTCCTACGAACCCGTCACCCGCCTGGGAAACGAGGGAGCCATTGGGGCGCTCCGGGTCAAGTTCTCCGCTGACTGCGAGAGTGGCATCGCGAATCGCTTCGGCATCGAGTCGGCGTTTGTTGAAACGCCAGAGATGCATGTTCTCGGGATCTTTTTCGAAGGCAACTTTGTTGTGCTCGGAACTCATTCGGTAGGTGCCGCTGGTAGCGATTTCTCGAACGAGGTCTTTCACGGACCAGTCGAGTTCGTGAAAGCGAACCGCGAGGTAGTCGAGCAATTCGGGATGAGTAGGAGCTTCTCCGGTTGTGCCAAAATTGTCGACGGAGCGAACGATTCCTTCGCCGAACATCCAGGTCCAGACGCGATTGACAAAAACTCGAGCGGTGAGGGGATTCTCCGGAGAGGTGATCCAGTGCGCCATCTGAAGTCGACCGCTCTCTTTGGAGGTAATTGGTTCCTCATCGTTCGTCTCAATCACTTCGAGAAATCCTCGTGGAGCACGTGCTTCGGTGGGGTTGTCCTCTTCTCCTCGAATCAGGATCTGTGCGTCGAAAGGTTCGGGGCGATCTTTCATTCCCATGGCGACGGGAATCGCATTTCCGGAATCCCCATAGCTGTCGAGGATTCGGCGATTGATGCCGACACGATTGCGGAGGCCGAGGGTCTGTTGGCGAATCTGTGTGGCTCGCTCGTTATCTCCTTCACGCCGGGCAGTTCGGGCCTCTACGTTCAGTTCGTTGAGACGCTCCTGCAACATGTCCACCTGCATCTCAAGATCGATCAATTCACCAACGGACTTGCTGGCGGAGCCACCGGCGAGTGAGGCGGGAAGATTGATGAGTTCGGTGGCCTTGCGATTTTGCAGGGCTTCTGCGGTTCCGAAGAGAGTATCACTGCTCAGGAAAATTCCCGCAAGAGAGTAGTAGTCTGACATCGGGATGGGATCGAACTTGTGGTCGTGGCAGCGAGCGCAGGCGGCAGTGGTTCCGAGAAAAGCCTGGGTCGTGGTATCGATTTGTTCGTCGACGAGATCAAAGCGGAACTGGCGAGCGTTCTGCTCGTTCAGCCCTTTGGTTCCGAGGGCGAGAAAGCCCGTTGCAATGATATTCTCGGCAGCATCTTCCTTGTTTTCCGCGTCGAGAAGATCTCCGGCGAGCTGCTCTGTAATAAATTGATTGAAGGGCTTGTCTTCGTTGAAGGAATCAATCACATAGTCGCGGTATCGCCATGCATGGGGGAAGGTCGCATTGGTTTCCTTTCCGCTGGATTCCCCGTAGCGCGCAACGTCGAGCCAGCGTCGGCCCCAGCGTTCACCGAATTGCTCGGTTTCAAGCAGTTGATCTACCACGGCCGCGACGGCTGCGTCTGGATCGCTTTCATAGCTACTGATAAAGCGGGTCAACTCTTCGGCAGCGGGAGGCAGTCCGACGAGGTCGAAATGAAGGCGGCGAAGAATGGTGCGCGCATCCGCTTCACCGGGCGCGTCGAATCCCGCCTCTTCCTGTCTGGCACGGACAAAGGCATCGATCGGGTCTCGAACCCATTCATTTTCGGTGAACTCCGTGGGTGTGGTTGGCTTGGCAGGGACCTGGTAGGCCCAATGCTTTCGACCTTCCTCGATGTCGATTGTGCTGGTGTATTCCTCCGGTGCACCACTGGACTTCCTGCGTTCCCGTGGATCCGGTGCACCCATCTCAATCCACTTCTCGAAGTCTGCGATGATCTCAGCATCAAGTTTGTATTTTGGGGGCATTTCTAGACTGCTGTCGTCGTAGCGTATCGCGGTTATGAGCAGGCTCTGGGCGAGATCAAAGGGGACGACTGCGGGACCGGAGTCGCCGCCGGACTGCGTGGATGCTCTCGTGTCGAGGAGGAGGCCGCCTTTTACTTTGTCACCTTCTTCCGCGTGACACTTGTAGCAGTGCTTGATGAGCGCGGGGCGAATCTTTGACTCAAAGAACTCCGTTTGTTGCGATGTGAACATCGAGCCTGAACTCGGGCTCACCTCTTGAGCGGAGATTGCTAGTGGTGCTGCAAGAAAAGGAAATAAGAACCGGGCAACTTTCATGGCGTGCGAGTTTAGGTATTCAACCGGGTCCACACGGAAAAGTTTCGGCGAGAGGGAATAATTCCCCCGAAAAGTGATCTTGCGGATCACTTCAGTGGGTTCTCAAACCAGATCACACCCAGTCCGGCTCGTTCTTCGCAGGTGATCAGATCGAGATCGCCATCCGCATCAAGATCAGTTAACTCGATGCGGTCATATTTAATTCCTGTCGAATTGCTGACCGCAGTGTATTCCGAGAAAATATTCGACCAGAGTGCTCCTACTTTTTCTCCATTGGCATGCTCGCAGGTGATTGCGAAATCGGGAATATTGTCGTCATCCAGCAAGCCGACTCTCACTGCCTTTGCCTGGCCAAATGTCTCGGGAAGTAAATCCAGTTCAGCCGAGTCTTCCCATTCTTGGAACGGATTCTCGGGTTGGTAGTAGAAACGGATGGTTCGAGGTCGAATCGCAACTGCAACATCGAGCTTTTTGTCGTCATCGAGATGAGCCAGATCGAGAAACATGACTTCTTCGCCAGCAGCTCCGATGCGAACGGGCTCTCCAATCCACGGTGCTTCGCTCAAAATTGGCGCAAAGTAAATGCCGCTCCTATCGCCTTTTCGATCTGTGAAAACGAGTATCCGTTTTCCATCCTGTTCGACTACCCGGATCGTCATGATCCAACCCGCGTCAGATACTTTCTTGACGGTCCAGTCTTTGAGCGTTCTCGCTCCTTTTCCTCCAGGGTTGAGAAAAAGAGTAATGCCTGCACCGGTGTTTTTCGAACCGGCGATAAAGTCGATATCGCCATCATTGTCGACATCGCAAGGTTCGGTGAACATCCACCAGTTGTTGCCTTTGGCGGTGGGAAAAGCTTCGGTCTTCCACTCTTCCTCGTTGTTGTAGTCGCCGTTGTTGGGCGCCCAATGCACATACATGGTTCGGGATTTGCCTTCTGTCGCGGAGACGACATCGAGGCGGCCATCGCCGTCGAGGTCAGCGAACACCGCATCCTCAGCTGACTTCACTTTTCCTACGGTGATTTTTTCCCATGGATCGCGGACATTTTCCGGTCCGGGGTTCAGATAAATCCGGATTCTCTGCCCTTCTTCCCATCCGGTCACGAGATCGGGCAGGCCATCTCCATTTGCGTCGCCGACTCGGATGCCATCTGCGCCGGCGAGGTGATTCACTGGATCAGCCGCTTCAATGGTATGTTGTTTCCACGTTACCTCCGAAATGGCGAAAGCAGGGAGAGCAATAAGGATGGCGGATATCGGCAGAAGGTTCCTTGTTTTCATTCTCGTCCGTAACTGTTATAAGATGGTGGCTCGTTGTGAGCCTTTTTGTAAATGAGAATACCGCAGTTTTCCCTTTTCGCTCTCGCGATTGCTCTTTTTGCTCTTCTGGGAAAAGTTCCGCTGCTGAATGCGCAGGATGATGCGGCGGAGTTTGATCCCTTTGCCGACAATGCGTTGGATGCCTTAAAACAACTTGAGGG
>JAKMGR010000106.1 GCA_022424805.1 Verrucomicrobiales bacterium | reverse complement strand
GTTATGGTTCTTGGCTTTCTCGCTTTCATCGTTTGGGCCCACCATATGTATATCACGGGGATGGGGCCTGCGATCTCGACCTTTTTCCAGACGACAACGGTGCTGATTTCGGTGCCCTCGGTGATTCTAATTACGTCGCTCCTGATCTCGATGTGGGGGGGCTCGATTCGCTTCAACACTCCAATGTTGTTTGCGACTGCTTTCATCCCGATGTTCGGAATCGGCGGATTGACGGGCTTGCCGCTGGCATTCAGCCTTCCTGATCTGCATCTTCACGATACCTATTACGTAATCGGCCACTTCCACTATGTGGTCGCTCCGGGAACGATTTTTGCGCTCTTTGCCGGTATCTATCACTGGTATCCCAAGATCACGGGACGCATGATGAGTGAGCGTCTTGGCCAACTCCATTTCTGGCCATCCCTCATCCTCATGAATGGAATTTTTGCGCCAATGATGTTTCAGGGAATGGCAGGTTTTCACCGCCGCGCATTCGACGGAGGAAGAGCCTACGAGCAAATCAGCAATCAGATTTTCGCCGAAGCGAACGGCTTCATCGCCAACATTTGTGAGTTCCTCGGCATCGTTGGAAAAAATGAGCCGGTCCTCATGATTGATCTCAACGTTGTGACTTCGGCATCAGCCTGGCTACTCGCGATTTTCCAGGTCCCGTTCATTATCAACCTGTTCATTAGTGGTCGATTCGGTAAGAAAGCCAAAGGAGACAATCCCTGGGATGCTACCACTTTGGAGTGGGCGACTCCTACGCCACCGCCTCATGGGAATTTCCTAGAAGAGCCTGTGGCTTACCGGGGTCCGTACGAGTATAGCGTGCCCGGAGCGGAACAGGATTTTACGCCACAATGCGAAAAGGAGCCTTCGATGGTTTCTACTGGTGGAAAAGAGCAGGAGAATCCTGCCTGAAAACAAGAGTCATTCCTAACTCTCTCGTATTCGAAAATTTATTTCTGCAGCTATTATGGAGATTCCCTACGAAGTGAAGCCCCGCCGGGACACGGGCCTCTACAATGCCAAGCTAGGAGTTTGGTTATTTCTTGCCTCTGAGGTCATGCTTTTCGGCGGCCTTTTCTCCGCTTACGTTTTTCTTCGGGCCGGAGTGCAGGAGGGTGTTGATAATCCTTGGCCATGGGGACTTAACGTCCACAAAGGTTTTGTCTGGCTTGGATTCCTGAACACCCTTGTTCTCATTGCCTCTTCGGTTGGTGTCGTCTTTGCCTGGGTCGCTCTGAAGGAGCGGAACTGGAGGAAGTATCAACTCTACATGTATTTCGTGGTCGCCTGTGCGCTCGTGTTCATGTGCGTCAAAGGGGTTGAGTACAACAGCAAGCTGAACAAACACCACGGGATCAAGTTGGTCGACAACTCGGTAATGGAAGGTGCCATTCTCGACAAAACAGATCGAATTCGATTTGAGGGGACTAAAGCTGTTTTTGGCCTTCAGGGAGCCCATCCGGCATTCCTCAAAGATATCAGTGATGAGAAATTCCCGACCTTCACGGCAACAGTTCAGTTCAAGGAAGACGAGGAGCCAATCGTTACCGAAATCTCTTCCGAGTCCCAGCTCAAGAAGTGGTTTACGCAGCATCGTCGCATCGCAGCAAAAAAGCTGACAGCAGAGAGGACTCGTTATCGCAAGGAACTGGAGTCAGGAAACGCGAAACCGGTAAATCTGAATACTTCAGCAACGCTGGTTTCCAGTGAGCCATTTAATGTGAATGCCAAGCCCACCAAAGTGGTTGGTCACTCGGATACATCCGTAAATTATCGTGACGGCTCAAAGGTTGAGGGCAAACTCATCAGTGACGACGTCAAGTTCGTTATGCATGAGGTCGATCTCCAACTGGTCCTTCCTCAGAAGCAGCGGGATTCTATAGTTTGGGAGGTCATCGGGGACGATCATGCGAAGAAGCAGTTTTTTGCGAAGCAGCAGGAGGAATACAAAAAGATGCGCGAGTACTACGAAGGGCGCGGCGAGACGATCCCAGACAAAATGCTCCGCGGTCACATGTTGAACCTTCACTATATCGATCACGGAGATCATGGGCATGATGGTGATCATGGGGACGAGCCTCACAAGAGCGAAGCAAAGCACTCTGCTAGTGAAGGTGATGGCGAGCATCACGACTACATCACCGTCCCACGCGATAAGATCAAATTCATGGGCAATCACGGCCCTCGATACGGCAACTACTACGCGCTCTATTTCACAATGACGGCCTTGCACGGTCTCCACGTTGTGGGTGGTGCGCTGGTTCTGCTCTTTTTCACTGTCTTCGGTAAGAAACTGTATCTCAAAAATCCAGAGCATCTCGCCAATCGAGTTGAGGTGGGAGGGCTTTTCTGGCACTTCGTCGACCTGATCTGGATCTTCCTTTTCCCGCTGATGTATCTTCTTTAAGAACGCAGCCGCATTTTAAAAATCACAATTACTCTTAGTAGAATGTCAGAAGAAGTACACGATTGGGATAGTCACAAAAAGACCTACTGGGCCGTTGGAATCGCCCTGTTTGTCTTTACCTTCGTTACCCTCATTCTGGGAATTTGGGAGCCGCTGGATTTGGGCCCTCCGGGACCGACTCCGGCTGACTACGTAATCGGTCTCGCTGTTGCTGGTACGAAAGCGTCTTTGGTTGCCCTGATTTTCATGCACCTGAACCACGAAAAAGGTCTCATCTACAAGACTCTCCTGTTTACCTTTTTGTTTTTCGTTAGTCTCATGGCCCTGACTTTGTTCGCTGCAGCGGACCCGATCGTTGAGTCGTATGACACTCGTGAAACGACGAATGGCAAGCTAACAGAATAACTCTAAATACCCCCATTCACCATGTCCCTGAAATTTTTCCACATTGGGTTTATCGGCTTCTGCACCCTGTTTTCTCTCGGGTTTGGAGCATGGTGTTTGCTTGCAAATGGACTTCCTTCCATGTTTAGCCTCATGGGATGGTTGAGCGTGATTGGTGGAATTACTTTGCTGGTTTACTGGTTTCGTTTCCTGAAGAAGTCCAAGGACGTAATTATTTAACGAAGACACCCGATTGATTTTATGAATCCGATTCTCGCATGTCCGTTGTGTATGAGTGGAGCTGAAGGAAAAACGGCGATGGCTGCCAATTCAGCGATCCTGTTTCTTCTCGTCGTTCTTTGCCTCGTACTGATGAGTTTTCTCAGTTTCATCGTCTATCTTGCAAAACGTGCGCGCCGCTTTGAGGCCGCACCTCCCGAGGGTTCTGCTCAATAGTTTGCAAAGCCCCTAATTTGAACGAATTTTTACTATGATTGAGTGGATTAATGAAGTTTCTGGAATGCATGAAATTGCATCCCGTCACGGCCACGTGGGAAACCACATGCTGGCTCTCATTCACTGGTTTATGGCTGTCCTCTTTGTAGGATGGACTGCTTTCCTCTTCGTGATTCTCTACAAGTTTCGCCAGAAGAAGAACCCAAAGGCGAGTTACGCCGGGATGACGTCGCACTTCTCGACGCATGTCGAAGTTGGCGTGGTGATCGTTGAGGTCGTACTGCTTCTCGGATTTGCGTTTCCCCTTTGGGCGAAGCGCTCGGACAAAGATGTCCGCCCCACCGGCGACGATGTCGTGAATCTTCGTGCCGTTGGTGAGCAATATCGCTGGACTTTCCACTATGCAGGTAAGGACAATATGGTTGGAATTACGGACCATGAGCGAATCTCTGGACCCAACCCGGTTGGTCTCGTTGCAGAAGACCCGAACGCAATTGATGACTTTGTTTCGGTTAACGAACTGATTGTCCCCGTTGGCCGTCCTGTCGTCATCCAGGTCACTTCCAAGGACGTCATCCACGGCTTGGCCATCGTTCCGATGTTCTCGCAGCAGGATGCGATTCCCGGATCAGAAATTCCCATGTGGTTCATTCCTGAGAAAGAAGGAGACTGGAATATAGTTTGCGCGCAGCTTTGCGGAGCAGGTCACGCCCAGATGGTCGCTTACGTGAGTGCAGTCAGCTCCGAGGAGTTTGACGAGTGGAACAACTCGCAAAATCCACTGCTTCCCAAGAAGTAGCTCCATCTTACTCTCGTGAACAGATTTGAGTGGCGGATCGTGAAAACGTTCCGCCATTTTTTTGGCTGAAACCTATCCTTTCGCTATGGAAGGGCGTAGTAAGAGATAGACCATGATCTCCAACGAAACACCCGGTCGTTCCTTTTCCTACTTCACGCGATTTATCGTAGTGGTAGCTCTCCTACTCATTTGGTGGGGCGCGGCGACAACGACAAAGCAGGCAGGAATGATCTTTGCCGATTGGCCGCTCAGCATGGGGACAATCAATCCGCCCGGATGGCTTGAGAACATGATCCCCTTTCTCGAGCACACGCATCGGCTGCTCGCGAAAGCAGTTGGAGTTCTCGTCCTCATTCTCTTTTTCTGGACCTACGTTCGTTCCGGGAAAAAGGCTCTCGAAGTCGTGGGTTTGATTGTGTGGCTCATCGTCATGATGGGGTTTTTCATCGCTGCAGGAGCCGAGCGAGTCGATCCCGCGCGCAAGCAATCTCTTCTCTTGGTCGCCTTAGGGCTCGGTGCCGTTCCTGTGATCTGGCTGGTCTGGAGTTGGAGAAAGCGTGGCTGGACCACTCTCCAAAAATTGTCGGCACTCGCCTTGCTGATGGTAACGACTCAGGCTGTTCTTGGCGGCCTGCGCGTAACAGAGATTTCTGATGGATTCGCGGTCTTTCATGGCTGCTTTGCTCAGGTTTTTTTCTGCGTGCTCATTCTGATTGCGATGATGACCGGGAAGAAATGGAAGGATGTTGGTTTTGCCGATTTGAGGGATCGCCTCCGGCTGACGAAGATTTCGGGCGTCGCACTATGGCTCCTTGTCCTCCTCCAACTGATATTCGGGGCGACGATGCGCCATTTTCATCGAAGTGGATTGGTTGACGCCGACTTGGTGAAAACACAGGGACAATGGGTTCCCTCATTTGAAGATCCCATTATCGCAGTCTTGTTCCTGCACAAATTCACCGCCGTTTGCATACTCCTTTTCGCTGTTGGAATTCTGATTCGCCTGGTCGGTGGGAGGAGAGAGTCGGACGGTCGTGCTTTTCAGACGGTTGCGCTCATAATTGGTTTGATCCTGCTTCAGTTGGTCCTGGGACTCACCGTAATTGGGACTGAAAAAAGTTTCTGGGTAACCAATGTTCACGTTCTCAATGGCCTTGCGATTCTGGCGCTTTCTTTCGTGTTCGCGGTTCGAGCCTGGAGAGGAAAAGCACTTGATGCTCCGCTGGCGAAATCCTGAGCCTGATATACAATTCAAGTTCGGACACGCATGCATCGCAGCAATGGCAGTAACTGAGACTTCTGAATCCAATGATCAACCGGAGAGCTTCTTTCGAAGCTTGAGGGAGGACTTTGTAGTCCTGACAAAGGCGCGTCTCAGCATCCTCGTTGTCCTCACCTCTGTATTTGGATATTTCGTGGCGACAAAGGGAAGCGGGACATTCTCCTGGGGCATCCTGTTTCATCTCGTTTTTGGGACGACCCTGGCAGCGTTTGGCTCGGCTGTGTTCAACCAACTCATGGAAGTCGATGCGGACGCAAAAATGCGACGAACATCAGATCGCCCGTTGCCCGCAAATCGCATTCCCAAACCAATTGCCTTCATTATCGGGTGGCTTCTCAGCGCCTTTGGCCTGATTCACCTGGGGGTGAAAGTCGACATCATTGCGGCAGCGATGGCGGCAGCGACATTGTTGACTTACCTATTCATTTACACGCCGTTGAAACGAATCTCCACTTTTAACACGATTGTGGGCGGCGTATCGGGAGCACTACCGCCACTGATTGGCTGGGCCGCCGGAAAACCGGACCCGTGGATATCGGGGGCTGTGTTTCTTTTCCTGCTCCTCTTCCTCTGGCAGATGCCACATTTTGCTGCGATCAACTGGATGTATCGCGATGAATACAAGCGCGGCGGATTCGTGATGTGGTCGAACGGTGATGAAACAGGAAAACTCACCGCCAAAATTGCGATCGGATTTTCGGTGTTAACGCTGTTGCTTGGGGCACTTTACCCTCTTGTGTCTTCGACCATACCGGGTGGGGGGGCGATTCCCTGTGGGTTACTCGGGGCGATCATGCTCTGGCTATCGATCCGGTTCTTTCGCAGTGGCGAAAGGGCTGATGCTCGTCGACTCTTTTTCTACAGCCTTCTCTACCTTCCCCTGATGATGCTCGCGTCCTATCTGGCGTGGAACTGATTCGACGGAGCGAGCGTATTCTATCTGGTAAACATGGAACAATCTCCTTCAACAGATCAAGAGCCTCCCGGCCTACCCGAAATTCCGCGTTCGAAGCTGATCGCGTGGTGGGGATCTATCTTCGGGGTCTGCGCGATCATTGCCTTCGGCTCGATATTCGTCACGCGGGCCTATCTTGCCCGCACTGCCTACGAGAATGAAAACTGGAGACCGCCGCATGTCGCCCGATTGGAGACCGATATTGATCTCATCAATCGGGACAGTCGCAAGGTTTCGCTCAGCGAGATGGAAGATCACATCTTTGTGGCTGGCTACCAGTATACTGATTGTCCTGCCGGCTGCCTCGGCCTCGCTTCGGTGATGAAGGATTTGGAGGACCAGTTTGGGAACGATCCGCGCTTTCGACTCGTTTCCATCAGTGTGAACCCCGCCGAGGATACTCCGGAAAAAATGGATGCTTGGGTGAAAGACAAAGGGATCGACTCCCCTGATTGGTATTTCCTCACCGGGGATCCCGAAGAGATCACCAAATACATGATCTCCGAATTCATGTTTCAAGGCACACAGGAAAATACGGACCCTGCAGTCATTGCTTCACAGGGGAAATTCGCTCATGACCAACGTCTCGCGATTGTCGACGGGGAAGCCAACATTCGCGGTTACTACGATGTTTTGCATCTCCAGAGAGGTGACATCGAGTACAAGCGATTGTTGAGAGATCTGAAAATGGTTCTCAACCCCGATCTTAAACTTTCTGATCTTCCGCCCATCATGCCTCCTCGGCCTGTTCAGTCTGCTAAGCAATGAACATCATCGCTGCTATCGACTATTCGGTATTTCCGCCGATCAATGCGACCCTCAACGGGATCAGCACAGTGCTGCTTGTCGTCGGCTTTCTTTTTATCAAATCAGGAAAAAAGGAGGCTCACAAAAAGGCCATGTTCGGAGCCCTCGTCAGCTCTTCCGTGTTTCTGTGTTGCTACCTCACCTACCACTATGGCGCGGGCCACACGACCTTTCCGAAAGAGTATTCGACAGCCCGCAAGATTTACCTCGCGATTCTGCTGCCTCATATCGTTCTCGCAGTGGTCAATGTCCCCCTGATCATCATGCTCGTCATCGCAGCGATGCGAGGAAAGTTTGAAAAACACAAGAAGCTCGCCCGCTTTACC
>JAKMGR010000229.1 GCA_022424805.1 Verrucomicrobiales bacterium | reverse complement strand
GTGCAGGACAGTAACTTGTCTGCTTTCGAGGATTTGTTGCATCTGCACGGCTCCCGGCTTCGTGCGTTTGTTGCAATGAAGCTGCCGATTCCTCACCTTGTCGACGAAATCGCCCTTTCTCCCCCCGCTCACCCTCAAACCCGGCAGGATCGACGCCTCGGTAAAAAATCTTTGAATAAGCAAATTCCTATCACTAACGAGAAGGAAGGACAAATGAGACGGATGACTGGGGTTTGGGCAAGGATCGCAGTAGGACTTTTCGTTGCGTTCTGGGTGGGATGCGAATCCGGGCCTCCTGCAGAGGTTCCATCTACACCGGAATCCGGCGTGCAGGAGGAGGTTCCGGCGAATCCCGGTGAGGCGCCTGAGGCAGAGCAAAAAGAGGCTCCTGCCGAGGTGCGGGAAATCCGCTTTGGTGTGGTCCCGCAACAGGCACCAAGCCAGATCCTGAGGAATTGGAAGGGCTTTGCAAAGGAGATGTCGAAACGAACCGGGTGGAAATGGACTGTGAAGACAGCCCCATCGATCCCCGAGTTCGAGGAGCGGTGCCTGAATGGGCAATATGATATTGCCTACATGAATCCCTACCACTATACCGTTTTCGCTCAACAACCGGGCTACAAAGCGTTCGCGCGACAGAAGAATAAACAGATCAAGGGCATCCTGGTGGTGCGAAAGGGCAGTCCGGTTGAAACCATCGCGGACTTGGAGGACGCGCGAGTCGCATTTCCCTCCCCGGCGGCATTTGCTGCGAGTGTGGTTACCCGAACTTACTTGAGAAACGAGGGCATCCCCGTCGAAGTGAACTACGCGAATTCCCACGATTCCGTGTACACCAACGTCGCCAACGAGATTCACGAGGCGGGAGGTGGAGTGATGCGGACGTGGAATGCGACTTCAGCGGAGGTCCGGGACCAACTGGAAATCCTCTGGACATCTCCCACATACACCCCGCACGCATTTGCCTACCACCCGAGGTTGACCGATGAAGAGGTCAAAACCCTCAAGAAGGCCGTGTCTAATCTGGAGGCGGAACCGAGAGACTCGGAGGTGTTTGACCCCATTCAGTTCAACGGACTCACTGCCGGGCAAGACGGGGATTGGGATGATGTTCGCGCTCTGAAAATCACAGAGTTGGATCACTTGCTCGAGGAGAAATAAATCGGTGAAGTCCCCATGTCCTGGTCTCTGCGCTCTCAACTTCTCGGTGCTCTCGGTGTTCTGACGGCCATACTCGTTTTGATTTTGGGAGCTCTCGCAGAGGAGCGAGAGGGAAGCCGACTGCGAGCCAAGGCGAAGAGTCAACATGAGGACACCCTCTTCTTTTTGGGCTCGACCCTGACCGATGCGATTGTAGCGGAGGACAGCGCGCTGATGACCGAACTGCTAGAGCGTTTCGGAACTCGAGACAAGAGTGTGCTCGTCATTTCGATGGAGGACAGCGCAGGCCGGGAACTCAGTCGGTGGGAAAGGGAGGAGACCGTTGGAACCCTTCGAGCGGATGAGTTGATTCACGAGGTCCTGTTTGATGGAGATCTACTCGGCCGCATTCGATTGCAACTGGATCAGCAGTATCTGGTCGCTGAAGTTCGGGATAGGGTTCTGGAAGTGCGAGCGGCTTTGCTGGTCGCACTGGTTGTGGTCGGGCTCTTTATTGCTCTCCTGATCTACCACATTGCCATTTCACCCTTGTCCCGGATTGACCGCCAGGTTCGATTGCTGCAGGAAAAGGAACCTCCAAAGCCCATGAATCTGGGAGGGGCGAAAGAATTCGTGAACGTGGGTGCAGCCATCGATGCATTCGGCAAGGCCATTCAAGAGCAACGCCTGGCCGATGAGGAGCACAAGGCAGAATTGGAGGTGCTCAACGGAGCGTACCGGCGCTTTGTGCCGCAACAATTCCTGAATTATCTCAATCGCGAGTCCATCATCCAGGTCGAAAGGGGAGACCAGGTCGCCCGGGATATGACGATTCTTTTCAGCGATATTCGATCCTTTACCACCTTCTCCGAAGAGGTCGGGTCCCAGGAGACGTTCGATTTCATCAACGACTTTTTGCGTGGTTTGGGACCGGTGATTCGGGAAAATGGGGGATTCATCGACAAGTATATCGGGGATGCCATTATGGCCTTGTTTGACAGCCCGTGCGATGCCCTTCGGGCGGCAAACGGGCTGATGGAAGCTCTCAAAGAATTCAACCTGAAACGGGAAGCAAGCGGGGACTACCCGATTGAAATTGGTATCGGGATTAACACCGGTCCTCTCATGTTGGGAATCATCGGTGAAGAGGAGCGACTCGAGGGAACCGTGATTGGAGATGTGGTGAATCTTGCGGCTCGATTGGAAGCGCTCACCAAGAAATACAAGGTGCCGGTTCTCTTCAGTTCGACCACTTGTAAGGGAATGCTGGCCAATTCCCAGAGCCAGTCCCTCGGGCTGCCGGGAGATTTGAGTGATTTTCGGTATGTCGATGAGGTTCGGGCTAAGGGCCGGGCGGGACTGACACCGATCTACGAGCATTTCGGTTGGTGTAATCAGGAAACGCGAACGCGGCGCCATGCTCTGGCTCAATGGCGGGAAAGTGAACTGCGTAAAGCGGAGCATCTTCGGGCTGATCCCGCGGAATCCTATCTGAAAGAGGACCCCCTGTGGCCTGTTTTCCGTGCCGAAGTTTTGGGGCGGGAAACCCAATCTAGTCGGACGCCCCAATCGCGTCTAAACGACGTAGACGAGGAGTTGTTATGGTCCTGAAATCAATGAATAAGCCAGGTATCGCATGCCTCTTTTCCGGAATAATAATGCTGTCCTCGGGGGTGAGTTCCGCCGAGGAAGCGCCCGCGAAGGGAGAGGCGCCGGCGAGTCCGGCACTTGAAAAAGAGAAAGTTGCTGTCGCCAGTTCCGCCCCTGATCCGGGAATGCAGGAAAACACTTTAAGTTAGATGCGTTCGTAAACCTGACGGCAGGCTATATCCCTCCGGTTGGTTGTCACCGCGCATTGCCGCGGGTTCGAGGGGTGCAGCAGCCTCTCAGTCCAGTCAGGACCGAACAGCCGGTAAAAATTCCTTGAAAAAGCAAATTCCGATCCTTAACTGAACAAAATGACACCATCTCGACTTATAAAAAAACTCTTTGCTTTCGCAGGCGCTGCCGCCCTTGCCGGAGGCGCGTATGCCGGTGATGCAGGTAACTTGGTGATCGACGACAAGGGAGTCGTTGAAGCCGAACCTTGGACGATTTGTAACGTATTCGACAGTAACACGCTGTATGAAAACGATTCAAATCCATACATCCAAAAAATCGCACTCGTTGGCCGTTACAACGGTCAGTGGCATCACACGGATGGCGAAGCCGGTCTTGAAAGCGATGGATGGGAAGACCGGCGTTGGCGTTTTGGAACGAAAATCGAGTTCCTCAGGAATTTCACTTTCGGAATGAATTTTAATGTTGAGCACGATTCGGATCGTTTCTTCGAGGATGTCGAAGACATGGTTATCGAGTGGGAAGTTGGCGACGACTTCGTAATCGTTGTTGGTAAACAAAAGCCACGTGTTACTCAGGAAAACAGTACGTCTTCGAAGCATCTCAAAACTGTCGAGCGCTCACAGGCAGTTAATCAAATCATTCCAAACAAGCTATGGGGTATTTCTGCCGAGAAGGGCTTAGGCGCTGTCACGCAGGAACTCGGTATCTACCAGGGTGGATTTGATGACGATTGGGCATTCCCTCAGTGGGATGGCGGCATCGCTGCTCTTTCTCGCACTTCTTACGAACTCAATGACGTGACGACAGTTCGTTTGGATTATTTCTACGGAGAGAACGATCCAGAATCAAATGGTGTTCGAGACTACGACCACATCATCTCACTTGGCTCTACCAATGAGTTCGACGGTTGGGATCTTACTACTGACTTGATCTACGGCACCGGATTAAGCGATCTTTTCAGCATCGTTCTCATGCCGAGTTACGACCTTACTGATAAGATCGAACTCGTGGGTCGTTACACATTCAGCACTTCAGAGGATGATGATGGTGTTCGTCTTCAGAAGCGCTATGAGAGTTCAGCAGCTCTGAATTCGCGTGGTGACACTTACCACGCGATCTACGGCGGCATTACCTACCGTATCTGTGGAGACAAGCTCAAGCTCATGACTGGAGTCGAATACTCCACACTTAGCGGTGGTGATGCAGACTACGACGGCCTCACTTACTTCGCAGGTGTCCGGACACAATTTTAAGTTCTGGGAGAAATAATTCGCAACCAGAATTTGAACACCCTCAAACCCGGCCGGACCGACGCGCCGACAGGAACTTCTTGGAAAAAAACTTCCTGTCAGTAACATATCGAAAGTTATCGTTTTGGTGAAATGGCAACGACCGTGATTGAAGACTTCGAGGGGACGCCCAGCGCCGAGTGCCCCTATTGCCGGAAGAGATGCTGGGTCGGAACGGCCGAGGACGCCTGCGAGCATATGTTCGCTACCGGCGATTATCTGGGGGGATCCGAGCCCTGGAGCCTGTTGGACGAAGAGGTAGACGAAAAATCGAAAGCGGTCGTGGAAGCCTTCCGGGACCGGGAGATAGAGGACCAGACCGCTCTCATCGAAAAGGTGGGAGGCGAGGCAGGCAAGACCCTTGATGCCCTGCGGAACCACCGGCTCTGGTGGACGGATTTCGTCGAGAGCGATGTCTTCGAGGCTGACCTCGACGAGGCGATGTTCGCGACGACCTACTACTCGGCCTTTGTGCCCGATGCGGAAGTGGCGCTGAAGATTCTGTTGCCTCGGTTCCTGGCGGCGGCGGAGGCAGCTCGGACGACAGACTGAGAGAGTGTATTCCGAACATGTTTGCCGATTCGAGATGTTGCGGACCGACCCAGTAGTCTGAAAGATAGCCGCTACGGTTGGCGAACTTGAAAGATGATGCTGAGCGAAGGAGTCACCACTTCGATGAGCGAGCCGTTAATCCTCTTCATGTTTCGAGGATTTCACTGAAGCGACGAGGACTTTTCAGCTTGATGTAA
>JAKMGR010000020.1 GCA_022424805.1 Verrucomicrobiales bacterium | reverse complement strand
CCGCAATGACTCCGGAAACGACTCGGCCATCTTTCAGCGTAAAAACCGTCAGTCGGTAGTCAGCGGGAATCACATCGCTCGGGTTGAGCGTGCTCTCGAGAATGTAGTCTACATTGTGACGATCACTTCCGGTGAGATCGGGGCCAATTTTTCCGCCCTCCCCGTAAAGCACATGACAGGCCCCACAGCTTTGTGCGAAGAACTGCTTTCCTCGAACGGGATCGGACGACGCGACCGCCTCTTTCGTCAAAAGAGACTTCCACTTTTCGAGTTCTTTCTTTTTCTCTGCGGGAGTTTCCCGAATCGCCCCCCACAATTCCACCAATCTCGCTGACAATTTCTCATCGCCTAGATTCGCAATCTGACGAGCCTGCGAAGGAGAAATCGCATTGGCCGGAATCTCCCCTTTCTCCACAAAGGCGAGGAGGTCACCAGCGTAAGAAGGACGAGCGACAAGAGAATCAATCGCTATGGATCGAAACGCAGGATTCCGTTTCCAGAAATTGATCATTCTCTGAGAAACCCCGGGAGCGTCGTATAAAGCAAGCCCCCGGATGGCATCTCGCGCGAGAACCTTGTCTGTCGACCAGGTTTTTAAAAGCTCGAGAAGATCATCTTCGGGCTGTCGCAAAAGGCTCGCGAGCGCGGCGCGACGGACTTCAGAATCCCGTTCCGTGTCCTTTGCCGCCGCGATCAGATCTTCCCGCACTCTTCCGTCGCCGAAAAGAACGGCAAGACTGCGGACCTTCTCCATCAAATCTTCGTCTCCGCTACGGTGGATACGCTCGGCAAACTCTTTCCAGAATTTTGGCTCCTTCGCATTGACCCATCCTTCCAATCCCTGCGACATTCCGACCGCGACTTGTTCCGCAATTTCAGCAGGAACGGTTTGAGATCCTCGCAAGAGGGAAGAAACCGGATTTTCCCATCGCTCCATTTCGGAAGCCAATCTCCGTGTCACCAGTCGAGTCACAGTGGGCTGGCGCGAACTTAAGGCAATCTCCACTCCGAGCATCGGATCACTTGCGACGACTTCCTCGACACCATACCAGATCAGTAGCGATTGCTGCCTGTCATCAGCATCCTGCGCCAGGGCGGCAAGACGTTTGGCAAGAGGCGCCCGATGCTTCAATGGCAGTCTCTGCAATGCAGCCGCCAGTTCCATCCGCACCATTCCGGGCGTGATCTCACTAACTAGGTTGGCAAAAACATCCGCGGTCTCTTTTTCATCCCCCCAATCCTCACTGAGCCAACGGACCGCCATCGCTGCAGTCGCTTCTTCATCAGATGAAAGTAGTTTTGTCAGGGCGTTGCGATCATATTCACCTGCCGCTCGACGAGTGAGCCAGTATGGACGGTCCATTGTTGGATTTCCTTTTTCCGGTCCGTCATAAACGATACGATAGATCCTCCCACTCGTCCGATGAATGGCATCGTTATCATGGCACTCCCCTGTGTCAGACCAGTCATTCATCCAGACCTGCCCGTCCGGGCCTGTGATGAGATCAAGCCCGCGAAACCAGGGGTCCTCCATCATCAGAAAATCTTTTCCGTGAGTCGCAACGTAGCCAACTCCCTCGCGCTTCAGATGATCCCGGTTCACTCGACGACCGTGAAGATTGCAGGCAAAAAGATCACCGCGGTATTCCTCCGGCCAGACTCCCCCTTGGTAAATCAGGCATCCCATATGAGCATGTCCGCCTCCAAGCGCGGACGTGCTACCCGTTACGCCGCTGCGAATGTCATTCCACTTTTCCGCCCCGGTGTCCCAGTGATAATGATCCGCCGTATGCGGAACGAGTTCATAGACATAGGGATTCAGATGAGCGCCGAACATGCGCGTGTAGTAGGCACCTGGAATAGCGTGCCAGAGATGACCGATCACTGTGTTGGTGTAAAAGAGCTGACCGTTTTCATCCCAATCGAGTCCCCAGGGATTCGTTCCCCCATCGCAGAAAACTTCGAACTCGTGCGTCTCCGGATGAAACCGCCAGATCGAGCAGTTCAACTGAGTCCGCCTTGCTATTGGCGTGCCGGGCTTTCCGACCGGTGAGGTCGCCGTGATTCCATGGCGACCGTAGAGCCACCCATCCGGCCCCCACTTCAATCCGTTCACAATGTTGTGACCGATGTGCTCTGCATCGAATCCATCGAGCATCACAATTGGCTCACCATCGGGAACAAGATCATTGTCTTTATCCGGAATGAAGAGCAACTGCGGCGCACAGGTCACCCAGACTCCACCATGCCCGGGTATCGCGCTGGTAAGACGCTTTCCTTCATCCCAGAAAACCGTGCGTTTATCCATTGTTCCGTCACCATCAGCATCCTCGAGAACTAGGACCCGATCACACAATTCCAGATCCCATCGCAGCGGCCGCTCGGCAAAGGTGTAGCATTCCGCAACCCAGAGACGACCTGCATCATCAAACGCGATCGAAATGGGCTGCTGCACATCCGGCTCCGCCGCAAACACCTCGAGACGAAACCCATCGGGCAGTTTCGCCGATTTCGCTGCCTCCGCCGCGCTCATGGGAGGAGCCTCCTCCTTCTCCGTGTTGTATGGCTCCGGAAACTCGTCACCGAAAGCTCCGAAAGAACAGAGAAAGGAAATTTTAAGGGCGTAGAAAAACGTTCGCCAAATCATGTCGGAATCCTCACGATCTCCTCTTTCAACGTCAATGCTTGAATCACACAACTCGCGCCAGAATTCGAAGGGTCATGGAATTCGTCACTACTCTCCACCTCCCAGCACCTCGCGGTAGGCAGATGGTGTCGCACCCATCGCACTTCTGAATTTTCGCGTAAACGCACTGTGGTCAGTAAAACCCGCCTGAAGCGCAATCTCAGCAACTGACGCATCCGACTCCCTGAGAAGCCTCGCCGCCTGATTGATCCTCGTACGAGAAATATACTGGGAGGGAGTTACTCCAAAAACCCTCTTGATCATCCGGGCAAAACGGGAGGCACTCATTCTCGCCTCTCGCGCGAGAAGAGAAGGACTTGTTAGTTCGGAAAAATTCTGTTCGAAGCGATCCAAAACCAGAGCAAGACCGGAAGGTATTTCATCGAGCGAAACGGATTCTCTCAAATCACGGGAGAACCCCACCAAACCTACCACATCACCTTCGTCACGAAGCAGCAACTTTGTTGTGAGACACCAGCACGGTTTATGCGGGCGCTGCCACTGCATCTCCAAGTGATTAATCAGAGGCTGTCCGGTTCGCAGAATCTTCGCATCCTGCTCCGACGGCACCACCCCAAACGGTCCCGGGCAAACGTCGGAAGGCCTCTTCCCGATCATCTCCTGCTTATTCGCGAATCCATGCCGCTCCGCCAGCGACTGGTTGACCGACAGGTATCGACCATCGCGATCCTTCACGAAAAAGGCGACATCGGATGCCTCATCGAAGAGCAACTCCAGCACGGGAAGGCGCAAGGCAAGGTTTTCGCCATCGGCGACAAGATCTGACAAACCGGCTGTGCTCATTTTCATGGCAGGAAAATAATTTCGATCAAGACAACTAGACCGCTTTCACAGTAGTCTTTCACATACCGAATCAGGTAACATTCCCAAAATGCCTCGTTTTTTCACCATCCTGCTTTTGTTTATCGGATATTTCACATCCCCTGCAACTGGGCTATGCGATGAGAATTCGCGCCCTAACATTCTCTTCATTGCCCTCGACGATCTCAATGACTGGATTGGATGCATGGGCGGGCATCCCCAAACGATCACCCCGAATCTTGATCGCCTAGCTGCCAGCGGAGTTCTCTTCACCAATGCGCACTGCCCGGGCGCGGCTTGCAATCCGTCTCGAACTGCCATCATGACGGGCCTCTCACCTGCCACATCAGGACTCTACGAAAATGGGCAGAGGATGCGTGAAATCCTGCCGGAAACAGAACTTCTCCCGCAGCATTTCCGGAATCACGACTACCGGGCAATTGGTTCCGGCAAAATGCTCCACTATTTCATCGACGCTCGATCCTGGGACAAATACTACCCGGAGAAAGAAACCGAAAACCCATTTCCCCGAACACTCTATCCTGACAAACGTCCCGTAAACTTGCCACGCGGAGGACCATGGCAATATGTCGAAACGGATTGGGCTGCGCTTGATGCGACCGACGAAGAATTCGGCGGAGACTGGCTCGTTTCTAAATGGGTTGGCGAACAGCTCGCCAAAGAGCACGAGCAACCGCTCTTTCTCGCCTGCGGAATCTACCGCCCTCACGAGCCCTGGTTCGTTCCGAAAAAATACTTCGAGCCATTTCCACTCGACGAAATTCAACTCCCTCCCGGCTATCAGGAAAATGATCTCGATGACCTGCCTCCCTCCGGGAAACGGCGCGGACCGAATCGCTACTTCGCTCACATCCGTGAGCACGGGCAATGGAAAAAAGGAATCCAGGGATATCTCGCTTCGATTCATTTTGCCGATGCCATGCTCGGTCGCGTCCTCGATGCCCTTGAGTCAGGCCCGAACAAAGACAACACCATCATTGTACTATGGAGCGATCACGGGTGGCATCTCGGAGAAAAACAGCATTGGCAGAAATTCACCGCCTGGAGAGCCGTCTCACGAGTCCCCTTGATGATTCGAGTTCCGAAAAATGCCGCGCCAGGATTGCCAGCCGGAACCACCCCGGGATCAATCTGCGACAAGCCTGTCGATCTGCTGAGCCTCTTTCCGACTCTGACTGAACTTGCCGGCATCAAGTCGAAACCAGACAACGACGGACCGAGTCTCGTTCCGCTTCTCAAAAACCCAAATGCAGAGTGGGATCATGTTGCGCTGACTCACCTTGGCGAACCCGGTAGCTATGGGCTCAGTGCCTTGCAGTGGCGCTACATTCACTACGCGAACGGCGACGAGGAACTCTATCATATTACAGAGGATCCTTACGAATGGACCAACCTCGCTTCGAACGCCGAAAACTCAGCGAAGCTCGAACAACTTCGTAGCTGGGCACCCACGAAATTCTCCCCTCGCAAAGAACCCTCTCTCGAGGCACTGCCAGGATTACCTTGGATTCCTCTTTCGCAAAGCAAAGCACCAGCCTCTCAACCGGATGGCTCACCTTTTCCCATCACCTTCGTCAACAAGTCTGGCCAACCAGTCGAACTATTCTGGATGGATCAAAAGGGAAAACCCAAATCCTATGGGACCATTGCTGCCGGAACGAGAAAGTCGCAACAGACTCGACCCGGTGCCGTCTGGATGATTCAACCCATGAAATCAGGAAAAGAACGCGGTCATTTCGTCGTCGGCGATCGAAAAGCCAAAGCAGTCATTCCCAAAACAGCAAAACCCTGAGCCCCCCCTTTTTCTCTCATGTCTCAAACCAGCTCCAGCATTTTCAGCGGCACAATCACTGCCATCATGACTCCCGGCGACGGGGGTGGAAACCCAGACTACGACGCTCTTGTCAGCACCGCCTCTCGCCTCGTCGACACCGGGATGCGGGGAGTCGTCTATTGTGGATCAATGGGCGAGTGGCCGATCCTGACAGACTCACAACGACAGGAAGGAGTGGAGCGTCTCGTTAACGCCGGAGTGCCTGTTGTCGTCGGAACCGGAGCGCAAAACCCGAAGATTGCGGCCAACCACGCAGCCCATGCTCGGGAGGTAGGTGCAGCAGGTCTGATGGTGATACCTCGTGTCCGCTCCCGGGGGACTTCATCCGCTGCCCAGCGTGACCATTTCGCAGGAGTCCTCTCAGCAGGTGGTGACCTGCCCGCGGTGATCTACAACAGCCCCTACTACGGTTTTGAAACCAAAGCCGAACTCTTCTTTGATCTTCGAAAAGACTATTCCAACCTCGTTGGTTTCAAGGAATTCGGCGGGGCCGATTCTCTCACCTATGCCGCAGAACACATCACGAGCGGTGATCCCGACCTCACTCTCATGGTCGGAGTCGACACCCAAGTATTCCACGGATTTGTCCATTGCGGGGCAGTCGGAGCCATTACCGGAGTCGGAAAT
>JAKMGR010000013.1 GCA_022424805.1 Verrucomicrobiales bacterium | reverse complement strand
GGACGAGGAAAGGGGTTCGGAAGCTTTCCTCATACATCCAGCGCTTATCAAACCAGCCGTGCTCCCCGAGGTAGAATCCTTGGTCGGAGCTGTAGATAACGACGGTATTGTCAGCAAGGCCGTTCTGATCGAGGTAGTCGAGGAGACGTCCGACATTTTCATCGACGGCTTTCACGCAGCGCAGGTAATTCTTGATGTATCTCTGGTAGTGCCAGCGAGCGCGATCTTTGCCTTCGAGATTGGCGGCGAGAAAAGCTTCGTTCTGGGGACGGAAGTGTCCGTCGAATTTGGCGAATTGTTCAGGAGTGAATTTGCTGGAATATTCGAGCATGAGCCGATGCGGGCCCATGTGATCGGCGATTCCCATCTTGTGTTGCTTCGAGGCTGCGCTGCGACCGGCATAGTCGTGAAAGAGAGTGGGTGGCTCGGGCACGTCAACGTCGTCCAGCCATTCGAGGTGGCGGAAGGCTGGCTCCCATCGACCATGAGGAGCCTTGTGCTGGCTCATAAGAAAGAATGGTTTTTCGGGATCTCGGTTTTCGAGCCACTTCAGAGTCTGGTTGGTGATGATGTCGGTGGTGTAGCCTTCATGATTGACGACCTCTCCATTGGTGAGGAGGCGCGGGTTGTAGTATTGGCCCTGGCCTTTGAGGACTTCAAAATGGTCAAAGCCAGTTGGAATGGACTTGAGATGCCACTTTCCGACAATTGAGGTCTGGTATCCGGCTTTGCGCAGGAGCTTGGGAGCGGTCTGTTGCGAACCGTCGAAAGTGTCTCCGTTATTCCGGAAACCGTTGAGGTGGGAATATTTTCCAGTGAGGACGACGGCGCGGGAAGGGCCACAGATCGAGTTGGTCACGCAGCATTTGCGAAACAGCATGCCTTCTTTTGCGAGGCGGTCGATGTTTGGTGTCGGGGCAATCTCAGCAAGAGGTCCACCGTACGCGCTGATCGCCTGGGTGGCGTGGTCGTCGCAAAAAATGAAGAGAATGTTTGGCTTTGCCTTTTCCGCAAAGAGAGAGGGTAGATAGGCAAGGGAAAGCAGGGCTACGACAAGAAATCTCATGAAAGGCCAATTACGCGAACAATGTTCGACGTCGCAAGGAATCGTCAGTAGCTTCTTCGTGATGAGAAATTTTTTCCTGGTCCTTTCTGTGCGAACTGTTCTGTTGCTTGCGCTTGCGTTTTCTTTGTACCTTGTTCCGCCGGCAGAGGCGCAGAAAAAAAAGAAGGCACCGGTCCTCCCGGAAGGTGCCACGGTGAAGAAAGACATCCTCTATGCGACTCACGATGGAGTGGACCTGCATCTTGATCTGTATTTGCCAGCGGCTGGGGCCTCCAAGTCTCTACCGGTAGTCTTCTGGGTTCACGGCGGAGGCTGGCTCAATGGGAGCAAAGAGAGATGCAAGGCCTCGTTTCTGCTCAAGGATGGATTTGCGGTCGCGAGCGTAGGGTATCGACTGACTGATGTGGCGCAGTGGCCGGGGCAGATTGATGATTGTTACGCTGCGGTTCGGTATTTGCGGAGCAACGCAGAAAAGTTTGGACTCGATCCGAATCGCTTCGGAGCGATGGGAAGCTCGGCGGGCGGGCACCTTGTCGCGCTGATGGGCACGCGCCCGGCAGGAGAGGAAAAAATCAGCAGCCGGGTGCAGGCAGTTTGCGACTGGTTTGGCCCGACGGACTTGCTCACGATGCCGCCCAATGTCGTCAGTGAAAAACGGCCGCTTGAAAAAGTCAGTCAATCGAACGGGGCCAAGTTGCTGGGATCTACCGTCCGCGATGTGCCGGAGTTAGCGAAAGATGCCAGCGCATTGCATCAGGTATCAAAGGATGACTCTCCTTTTCTGATTATGCACGGGAGTGAAGATCCGGGAGTTCCGGTAGCTCAAAGCGAGCGCTTTCACGCAGCCCTCGAACAGGCCGGAGTGTCATCCCAGCTGGTGATCGTCGAGGGAGCAGGCCATGGAGGCCCTGAATTCAACGCGGAAGAAGTGCAGAGGACGGTGTCTGCTTTCTTTCGGAAGTGGCTTGTCGAATCGGAGTAGGGATTTTACGCCGCTTCCGAATCCGATTCCGAATCGGGGAACACCCACTCGAAGGTCTGGGTGTGGTGGTAGATTTCTTCGCTGATCTGCTCGCAAAGTCCGTGCATGCCAGGAAAGAGTTTTCGGCTGTCGAATCCCATCATCGAGAGTCGGCTGCGGAGAAAGGCTTTTTCTTCCGCAGGGATGATGATACGGGCAAGGTGGATGCGATCATCGCCAAGCTCAAAGTAGTCTTCGAGAGTTTCGGGGGCGGCATCCTGATCTGGGAGAGGGTGAGAGAGGTAGCAGGTCTGCTGGTTCAGCATCGCCGGTGTCGTATTCTGTGGCATGTAGACGCGAACCTGTTCCGGTACTTGCTCGTAGTCGTGTGAGATTGTGAGTTCTGCTTCACCGAGAAGAATACGCCAGACGACTCCGTCATCGTCGCAATGGGGGGAGGTGGCGAAGTAAAGAGCAACCAGTGCGTTTTCGCTCCAGGTCGAAAGGCGAGTGGGAAGTCCATAATGCTGACCGATCGACATCCACTCCAGTTCCGTCGTGGGGTCGTAGCCTAATTCCCCTCGTGCACGTTGTTTGAGGCGGAGGAGGAAGGCGCCTTCCAGTTCATTCCAGCTTTTGAACTCGGATTTCGCAACTTCCTCACGGAAAAGGGGAGGAAGGACGGACCAGACATCGGAAGCCTGGCCTCGGTAGATTGGATTCCGCTGAAAGCCTAGCTGGGGAACCATTTCGCGCATGAAATCTTCCATGCTATTTACAAAAATATTCTCAATTTCTCTCATTTTGTGCGGTTGTAGTAGGATTTTTTGTAAAACTTTGAGAAAAAGAGCGGGACTTTATCTCGAAATGACCGATAATTGTTCAGATCTTGTTCGTTCATATGATTCTGTTCTCATATAGAATACAGAAAGGCAACGAGAAAAGTGAAAAATTTGAGATAAGAAGCAGATATGACGGAAAAAATGAGTACAATTGAGTTTTCTGACATCGTTTCGACGGTGCCTCATCTCAATTTGCAACAACTTGAAGTTCTGGAAGCGTCGGTTCAGGTGGCGAAGCAGATTCGAACGGAAGGGGACCTCAGTGGGGACTCTCACTTTTCGGAGAATTCGGACGAAGGACCGAGCCTGAACGAGCAAGGGCAGGCGATTCTGGAAGATCAGGAGAACTACCAATTATCTCTCGGTGATCAGGCTCTGTTGAGTGCGTTGATCCTTGGCGAGGGCTATCAACAGGATGTTTTTTCCAGCCGCGACGTGAATGATATTGTCGTAGAAAGCGGTCGCTCCCGAATCACGCACGTCACTTCGGTAGTGAATGGCCTACTGGACAAAGGATTGCTCTCCGGCTCCACCAAATCGCTTTCTCTGACGAAAGAGGGAAGGGCGAAAGCGCGGACGCAAATCGGAAAGCTGCGACGACGAGCCGCAGCGGTAGCGTAAGCTGGTAGCTAGCGGACCAGATCGAGAAACTGTTCCACGGATTCGTTGGCAGAGCTTTTCGCGGCGACGACATATTCGATCTCCGCTTTTCTATTCCCTGATATCCGCAGTGGGATGCCGTTCCCGGTCAGTCGATGCAATGAGGCTGGCAAAATCGCAACCCCGGATCCGGTAACAGACATCGCCGCAACGGCCTGTGCGCGGCGAGCTTCCTGGACGATATGGGCGTGGAAGCCTTCTTCTTTGCAGATTTTTCTGAGATGGGATGAAAAAGCAGGTGCCGCTTCTGAGGAAATTGCTACGAAACTCTCATCTGCTAGATCTGCGAGGCGGATCGACTTTTTACCGCTCAGTTCATGCTG
>JAKMGR010000686.1 GCA_022424805.1 Verrucomicrobiales bacterium | reverse complement strand
GGACGAGGATGATGAGGAGGAGGATTTGGCGCCGCGCTTTTCTGAAAAAGATGAAGAGCATGTCAACGCCGAGGAAGGTCCGGTTTATGAGGGCGGAAGCGAATACGATCGTGAAGTCGTCTGCCGTGTCTGGGAGTTCGCGGAAGCAATCCCGGGTAACGACTCAGATCTCTGGAGAAAAGATGAATACGGGAACTGGATTTATCGACTCGATTACGGGAAACACGATTCTGAATTCGGATGGGAAATCTTTGATCCCGCCCCGGGTCGGCGAGAGCGTGGAGTCTATGCCTTGCGTCCCCTGCAGTGGGAAAGTTTCGTGAAGCATTTTGATTCACGGGGCTAAACTCGATATCCAGCTCCCCAGTCCTTGCGTTTCCTCGCGGCTTTGCTAGGCTCAAAACCAACGAAATTACTGTAACCCTCTTGTTTGTATGAATCGAAAATTGCGCATGGGAATGGTCGGCGGTGGCCGCGGAGCTTTTATTGGACAGGTCCACCGAATGGCCGCCAATCTCGACGGAAAAATCGAACTGGTGGCAGGGTGTTTTTCCTCTGATCCGGAAAAGTCCAAACTCTCGGGAGAAGACTTCTTCATTGATCCGGATCGCGCTTATGCCAGCTACGAGGAAATGGCGGAGAAAGAGGCCGCGCGTGCGGACAAGATCGACTTTGTCTCCATCGTCGTGCAGAACCACCTCCACTTCGATGTCGCCAAGTGCTTTCTCGAGGCTGGTTTCAATGTCATCTGCGACAAGCCGATGACGCAGACCTACGAGCAGGCGGTCGAACTTCGCGATATCGTGAGAGGGGGGGATCGCATCTTTGCTCTGACCCACAACTACACGGGCTACCCGATGGTGAAGGAAGCCAAGCGCATGATCGCAGATGGAGAACTGGGCCGCATTCTTAAGATCGTTGCGGAATACCCACAGGGCTACGCCGTCGGCGATGTCGAAGGCGATGGACAGGGCAAAATCAACAACTGGCGCTCCGACCCCAAGATTGCTGGAATTTCCAACTGCATGGGCGACATCGGAACACATGCTCATAACTTGATCCGCTACATCACGGGGCTTGAAATCGACGAAATCTGCTCAGACCTAACCGCGTTTATTCCCGGCCGCGAACTCGATGATGATGGAAACAATCTCGTTCGCTTCACGGGAGGCGCAAAAGGCATCATTCACGCTTCCCAGATTTCCAATGGGGACGAGAACGCGCTCAACATTCGTGTCTACGGTACTAAGGCATCTCTCGAATGGCACCAGGAAGATCCGAATGAGCTGATCGTGAAATACGCGAATGCTCCTCGAAAGATTTATCGTCGCGGAAACGACTACATCAGCGAAGCCGCGGCCGGTCATGGTTACACGCGCACTCCTTTTGCTCACCCCGAGGGATTCATCGAGGCTTTCGCGAATGTCTATCTTGCGGCCGCAAAGGCAATCAGTGATCAAATCGATGGAAACTCGGCTCCCGAAGGTGGCTACGATTTCCCAACGGTCGACGACGGCGTTGCCGGCGTAGCCTTCATCAAGGCCTGCGTCGAGAGCTCCAATGCGGAGGAAAAGTGGGTGAGGTTTCCCGCAGTTTGAGCCCTTACCTGCGAGGACCGTTTAAAGTTGAGACAGTTGACGTTCGCGCATTCAGCGCAACGTATGCCCCATTTCCATGCGGCATCGGAGATACGGCACCTCCGAAGTTGATCTCTTGTGCAGCAAGGGCGGCGACCTTTAGGATCGAGTTCCGAAAGTCGGTCGAGAAGGATCTCAAGACGATCCCAAAAAAGGAACAGTTCCGCATTTTACGGCGAATCTCCAAGCTGGCCGATGAGCCATTGCCGAGTGGTTGCAAAAAGTTGTCTGGGCACGAGAGATACCGACTCAGGCAAGGTAACTATCGGATTCTATACAGCATTGAAGATGACAAGCTGACCGTCACCGTTGTTAATATTTGCGGCAGAGAGGACGTCTATCGGTAGCAGGGGTATTCTCGATCTCTACCGAACTTCCAAGTCGCCCCATTTTATCACGCCCTCGCCGTTGATTAACTCTGTGCCTTCCACCAAATCCGGGCGAATTTCCTGCAGGGGCACGAGGACAAAGGCGCGCTCCATCATTCGTGGGTGGGGTAATGTCAGGTATTTGGTGACGATTTCGACTCCGTCGATGTAAAGAATGTCGACGTCGATCGGGCGGGGGGCGTTGATGGCTCGCTTTTCAGGGCGGCCGAGATCAGATTCGATCTGTTGGGTATGCTCCAGCAAATTTTCCGGGGCGAGATCACACTCGAATTCGATGACGCAGTTGAGAAAATCGGGATCTTTCTCTGCGCATGCTACCGGTTCGGTTTCATAGACGCTGGAGACAAGCCAGTGGGTGCTCGCTGCGAGTTTAT
>JAKMGR010000222.1 GCA_022424805.1 Verrucomicrobiales bacterium | reverse complement strand
TTTGCTTTCCCTCTCGACAATTTCATCACCTGACCAGTCAAAAAGTTCGTGGCCTTATCATTGCCCTCAGCGACTTCTCCGGCCGGGCCGGGGTTGTCGGCGATGGCTTGATTGATGAAGCCTTCGACTTCGCCGCTGTCAGCGGGTTCGAAACCTTTTTCTTTGGCAATGTCAGCTGGTTCGCGATCGGGTGAGGCGAAGAGATCGGCGAAGACTTCTTTGGCCTGATTGTTGGAAATCTGTCCTGCTTCGACGAGAGCGACGAGGGCTCCGATTTTTTCGGCGGACACTTCGCATTCTTCGATGGTGAGAGAACGCTCGTTCAGTTCGGCGAGGAGATTGTTGATGACCCAGTTGGCGACTTTCTTGGGAGACTTGGCGCCTTCGGCAGCAATTTCGTAGTAGTCGGCGAGGACCTGCTCGGAGGTGAGGACGGAAGCGTCGTAGTGAGTGATCTGGTAATCCTTCTCAAAGCGCTCCACTTTTTCGTGAGGAAGCTCCGGGAGATCCTGCTGGACGCGGGCGAGGATTTCCCCGGTCTTTACGGGAAGCAAATCGGGGTCGGGAAAGTAGCGGTAGTCATGCGCGTCTTCCTTGGTGCGCATGATTTCGGTCTGGCCGATCTCGTCGTTCCAGCGCCAGGTTGCCTGCGTGAGCGTGTTCCCGGCTTCCAGTTCAGCAATCTGCCGATCCACTTCGTAGTGGATGGAGCGGCGGACGGAGGACGTGGAGTTCAGATTTTTTAGCTCAATCTTTGTTCCGAGCTCGTCGGTCGATTCGGGGCGAACGGAAATGTTCACATCGCAGCGCATTTGGCCTTTCTCCATGTCGGCATCGGAGACGCCGCTGTAGACGAGGATCTGTCGCAGGGAGTTGAGGTAGGCGACAGCTTCTTCGGCGGAGTCGATATCCGGCTCGGAGACGATTTCCATGAGAGGAGTTCCCGCGCGGTTGAAATCGATCGTCGTGTAGGTGGAATGGTGCGTCGACTTGGCGACGTCCTCCTCAAGGTGGATGCGGGTGAGCTCGACTGTTTTGCCCGGATTGACAATGTCTTTCTGGTGGTCTTTCGGATAGGCCAGTTCGTAGAGCGGAACCCCACCCCCAAGACAAAGAGGCAGATCGAATTGCGAGATCTGGTAATTCTTCGGCATGTCGGGGTAGAAGTAATTCTTCCGGTCCCACTTCACGACCTCGGGGGTGGTGCAGTTGAGGAGCTGGCCGGTGATGATGGTACGCTCGATCGCGCCGGCATTGAGAACGGGGAGGGCACCTGGCAGTCCGAGACAGGTCGGGCAGGTGAGAGAGTTGGGCGGCTCTCCGAATTGAACCGGGCAGGAGCAGAACATCTTGCTCTGCGTTTTCAATTGCACGTGAACTTCAAGCCCGATGCTCGTGATATATTGGGATGATGCCATGGAAAGTGGTGAGAAAAGAGAGTTACTCTGGCGTGGCGCCCGCTGATTTCAACTTCTTCACATACCCCCTCAAGATGGGTTGAAGCTGAACTCGTTTCAGTAGCGGCTTGAGTTCAGGGTCTTTTGCGATTTCACGAATCGCTGGGGTGAATACCAGTTTGATTCGGTCGTGATCTTTGAGGGCCTCGTGGACCCTGGGATCCTGGTTGACCTTGATGATTTTCTCGCTTGCGGCCAGTTTTGCGCTGTCGGGCTGGCTCAGCAGATGGGAGCGAATCAGGGAGGACTGATTCATGATCGCGAATGCCCCGGCGTTGCGATTGGCTCGATTGCTGAAGGGATCGAATGAGTCAAGGATGGAGCCCATGAAAGGGATGTCCTCAACCGAGTCGCGCCAGGCCGAGGTCCAGGGATAGGATGGAATTTGCTCTGCCATCTGGTCGACTTTGTCCCGGCTCAGCGACGCGGCATAGTTCAGCTCGTGCAGGGTGCCTGAGATTCGAATGCAGGTGAAGAGTAAGATCACGATAACGAAGCTGGGGAAGAGGGAAAGGATCCCGCCCGATGTACCATCGACGAACGAGTGAAGGAAGCCTTCGGGTCCGAGCATCGATTTGAGGGCGAAGCCCCCGAGGATTCTCACGACCAGAAAGACAAAAAGAGCGGCTCCTCCGGAGATATAAACCGCCTTCTTCCACTCGATTTCGATTTCAGCGAATTGAAAGGCGAGATCGGGAACGAATTTCATCCCGACGAAAAAAACGGCCATCGCAGAAGCCGCCGCAAGACCTGAAGAGAGAATGCTGAGAACCCCTTTTTTCACCGACAGGAAAAAGAACCCAATGAAAATGAGAAAGGCAAAGAAGAAGGAGAATGAATCTGTCATTTCAGCCTGTCCGTGGTTCTGCGGATGTTACATTCAGGAGGGAGATCGATCTCCGCAAAGAGCGCGCTGGCGCAGCATGTGATCGACGAGCACGAGTGCAGCCATCGCCTCGACCATGGGCACAGCACGTGGGAGAACGCAGGCATCGTGTCTTCCGCGCCCGGTAAGTTCCGTGTTTTCGAGGCTCGTGCTGACCGTGGCCTGCTCGGTCATGATCGTGGCGGTAGGTTTGAAGGCGACGCGGAAAACAATGTTCTCTCCGTTGCTGATTCCACCCTGAACGCCACCGGAACGATTGCTGGTTGTGCGAACTTTCCCGCCGACAATGCGAAAGGGGTCGTTGTGCTCGCGCCCGGTCAGTTCCGTTCCCGCAAATCCTGATCCGACTTCGAAGCCCTTAGTTGCTGGCAGACTGAGCATGGATTTGGCGAGGTCTGCCTCGAGGCGATCAAAAACAGGCATGCCGAGACCGACGGGAACATTGCGAATCACACATCCCACGACCCCGCCGACGGAGTTTCCATCCGAGCGAACTTCTTTGATGTAATCGATCATTTTTTCGACCGAATCCGGATCGCCGGTGCGAACGATGTTCGATTCGATCATGTCGCGCGTGACTGTGTCGGTATCGACGTTGGCTTTCAG
>JAKMGR010000613.1 GCA_022424805.1 Verrucomicrobiales bacterium | reverse complement strand
TTTGAAATTCCTTCCGTAAAATGCTCGTCGTTTGAAAAGAAATGGAAATCTTTCGCATGTTCGGGGGCAAAAATTTCGGGATGCTGGCCCAGCCAGTCATACAAGCTGGTGGTGCCGGCCTTTTGGGCACCTACGATAACGGTGTTGATTTTCATGATGAATGGTCCACTCGCAAAGAGGCGATCCGTTCGCGGTATAAAAATCCGAGAACCAATCCCGAACTTACCGCGAATAAAATCGTATCGGTACGGTAAAGGATACCTGAAAAAACCGACCTCGCAAGGAACCCAATGATGATAATTGAGCCAACGAGAGGCGCCTTCCGTTTTGTTACCCTGATCGTGAAGCGTATCAGCGCGGCCGAAAAGATCAAAAACAAAAGTAATCCAAGTATGCCAAAGTTATGCAGAGTTTCCAGATAGTCATTGTGGGCGTAAATTGCCGGTCCTGAACGTTCTTGGACCGTGCTGACAGTGGAAAAGAATCCAAGGCCGAAAATTTTATTGAAAACCGTGGAGTCATTCCATCCCTCAAAAATATTCAACCAGAAGTTACTTCTGCCGGACCCATAGCGCACGCTCCCGTCAGAGGCCTCGACTCCTGATAACAGCTGCGTCATTCTTTGAGTGAGGTTTTGTAGAAAAATGTTTTGTACCAGGTAGATGCCGCAGATTATCGGAGGGAAGAGAACGAGGGTCCTTATCAGCAGTGTGTTTCTTTTAAGGGGCTCTTTTTTCTTTAGAAAGTGAATCACGAGAAATACCAAAATGATTGCGCAGATTGCTAGAATAGCCCCTCGTTTACCACTGGCGGCTGTAAAGATTGCGGTGATGAGGACAAATTCGAGAGCGAACTGTT
Organism: Verrucomicrobiales bacterium; assembly: GCA_022424805.1. GTDB lineage: Bacteria > Verrucomicrobiota > Verrucomicrobiia > Verrucomicrobiales > DEV007 > Arctic95D-9. The sequence goes on along the minus strand of JAKMGR010000613.1, from coordinate 3,295 downwards.
TATTCAGGAAGAGAACTAATGGCAGGACACAAATTAGGGCGTAGCCGGCGACAACATTGACTTCGCCGGCTTGTGACGTGTAGAGATCACTATATACTTCTGCGGCCAACATTATCGCGCTCACAGCGAATAAAAAAAAGGCGAAAGCTTTTAGGTTCTTTATCCCTCCCGAGTATCCGATTCGAAAGAAATTGATAAAAGAAATTACCCAAATATTGAAGATCATAAAGCAGCGAAGCTTTCGACCGTGTAACTCACCGGAGTCTGCTGCAGTGTAATGCCCGTAAAACAAATCAATGAAGAAATATGCATTGAAGAGAACGGAGAAGACAAATAGCGATTGGAAAAGATTAAGGCGCAGGAGTGGGCGCAATTTAGGTGCAATGGTAATGAAATAAATCACGGACATTGCGACTAGAATCGCTGCTCCGAATAAGGGCACTGGATTTCGATCCGATATTCCCAACCGGAGGATGATGGTTGTGCCGAAATAAAACAGGATCGCCAGTAGGTAGAGTGATCTTACTGGGAACATCGGTGGGTGTATTAAGGGGTGAGTGGAACGATTCAGCGGTGCGGATCGTTTCGGGGCGTAGCGACAATAGCGATCACGCCGTTCTTGGTCAAGGAGAGTTGCGATTAGTCTTCTGCTATGCGGGTTGCCGGGTATTTGCCTCAGGAAAATGGGGTTACTGTTTGAAAACCAGAGGAGTCCTCCCTAGGGAAATAAGGTAAAGTCGGTGCTGCTGAAAGCTTTCGATGCCCTGGAGAAATATCTGTTTCGCCGACTTGAACTCCACCTTCTCAGAACTGGATTCGATCGCAAACCGACCCGACGTCGTTCACAAGTTCACCGTCGGCGCAAAATCAGTTGGCATAAGAAGATGTTCGAGAGAAAAGCAAACCCACTTGTGCCGGCGATACCTATAAAAACACCCTCGATCCCCAGATATTTCCACCCGAGATAGATGAACACTATCGAAACGAGCAACGTAAGAAGCTGAAGGACCATTGTATGCTTGAATTTTTGGCTGCCAATCACGAGGACATTCGCAACATCACTCAGCAAGCGAAGCGACCAGGAAATCGCCGCGATGCCAAGAAAGCTGCCTGCCATTGCGTAAGCCTCTCCAAAAGTGATATGGATCGCCCATGGGCCGAGGAGATAGGCTCCTAGGCAACTTGCCAATCCGACGAGCGCAGCACCACAACCGACTTTTAGCAGCACGACGACTACGGAACGGTTTTTTCCCTCCCGCAGAGACCTTGATACGATCGGGATCAAAGGTTGAAATGCCGACTGTGCCAGGATCAAGACGACGGCGTGAATCTGCAATGCCGGGGAAACTTGACCGAGGACATCAGTTCCCTCAACGTCAGCCAGCAATAGTCGGGGGAAACTCGCATTGAGTTGTCCAAGCAAACCGGCAATCCCCAGGGGGATCAGTAAGAAAAAGAGGTCCCGGACAGCGTGCGAGTCGGAAGAGAAAGAAGCTTCTTTCCCTGCTGCGGCATGTCGCCGATTCGTTCGAGGTGCATCCCAGAATGCGAGGATCAGCGCCCATCCGAGGGGAAGGCCCCAGATCGCGACCGTGATGGAGGAGGTCGCTGCATAAAGGAGAAAAATACAAAGGATCGAAAGCGCTCCGCGAAGTGCGAGGGAAATCCCGATCACGTGCTGTCGACCGCTTTGCAGATGGGCACCATAATTGAGTGCCAGATAGGAGTCAATTGCCCTGGACACCAGAACGGCGAACGCCAGCCCCGGAACTGTTTCCCCATCGAGAACCAGTGCCAGGACACCGACCACGGCAATGATCGAAATGAGTCCAATGTTCAGTTTCCTGTAGTCGTAGTAGCTGTGAGTGCCCTCGGAATCTGCAGCGTAGGCCCTCCTCATGTCGAGACGGGCAAAGAAGAACATCGGATTCAAAACGGCCAAAGCCAGCATGTATCCCCCGACCGCGACCGGTGTCCCGAGTCGCGCGATGAACAGGAGCACGGCAAACTGCGCAAACACAAAGGCCAAATTCCCCGCAAGAAAGTATGTCGATCGCACCATGGTCCCTTTCAGGCTATTACGCGCGATGCTGCTGGCAGCCCCATCCAGCGATTCATATTATGCTGAAGGATTCTCCCCGGACGCTCGGCATCAGCTTCGAATGAGCGGCGAAAGCTCGCACACGTTTCTTCCGCGGGCAACGGGCACTGACAGTTGCGTGTCAACAGTGTTCGATAAACGAACATCAGCAACCGTTCGATGGGGATGTGGACGGCGATAAAGCCCGGCATACATTTTGATCGGAAGCGGTGGGGGCATCTGCCATTTTTGTTCGAGCAATTCCTGACATGAATTATATTCCTGAAAGATTTTATGATGCCGACCCGACCACAGTTCTGTCAAGGATTTTGGAGCATCCGATCTCGAACGCGATTTGAGCCAAAATAAGTCAGCAGGATATTACGGGGCCTTCATTCTAATGCTGGCGCAGACCATTCTGTGATACGAACCGTTGCTCTCCCCCACATCGGCCGAGACAATTTCCCATGGGGAATCACACAGAATATGGTCTGTGCGGATCCAGGGCCATCCGCTGGGCATAAGGCCCCGATCCGTAACATCGTGCGGTAAATTGGTATCCCCACCCCGCTTCAGAAAGAGAATTGGTCAAGTCTCCCCCTGTGCAGTCTCAAGGATCGACAAGTGGCGGAGAAATCCTAGGCCGGAGAATTTTCGCGTCGGTTACTTCAGTATCGATCCCCCTCCTTCCGGGTTCATCCTGAAAATTCTAACATCGACAGAACGAAGGTTTTGCGTCGTATGCATCAAGGCAGGAATGACGCGTTGCCGAATCGAACCGCGGCTTACTCTTTTTCTCCAACCGATTCGGATTTGTTGAGATTTTCCTCAATGATTGCAAGAACCTGAGCGAAGGTCGCCGGCTTTGCCAGGAACGGGAATCCACTGATCACTCCTCCGTGAGATTCCAACTCCGTTTCGCGCACAGTTGCCGTGTGAAAGACGACGGGAATATTATGAATGTTAGGGTCGTTCTTGATTTTATAGAGCACATCAGCACCGTCGAGGTCCGGCATCATCACATCCAGCAAGATCAGGTCCGGCATGAAGTCATAGATCGATTCCAAAGCATTGGTTGAGCAGTTTTCCTCCCTTACCTCGTAAGCTCCGGTAGATTCGAGATTGAGACGAATGGTTAAGGTCAACCCCGGCTCATCATCAATGAGGAGAATCCGTTTCCGGGATTTTTCCGATCCCTCGCTGTCTTCTTTAGTA
>JAKMGR010000608.1 GCA_022424805.1 Verrucomicrobiales bacterium | reverse complement strand
AGGTGACAAAGGTTTCGTGCCAGCGCGATTCGATTTCGCTCCAGCGCAGCCATTTGGCGGGAAAAGCGTCGACCAGTTCGTTGGAAAAAACGAGAGCCTTTCCGCCAACCGCTTCCAGAGCCTCGGTGATGCCGGAGTGCCACTTTACGGGAAGCCCGAGCAGCGCCGAACGTTGTTTTTCGCGAAGCGGTTTCGAAACGTCGACGATGTGATAGCGGATTTTTCGCCGCTTCCACCATCCGAACGACTCCAGAACGGAGCGCGCAAGAGCACCGTTTCCGGCGCCGACTTCGATGATTGAAATGGCGCCGTCCCACTCGTGATTTTGCTGCTCGGATTGAATCCACTTTCCGATCGCCCGACCCAGTCCGCCCGACAGGGTCGCCGAGGTGGCAAAGTCTCCGCGATCTCCACCGACGTCTCGAATTGTCGTCGAGTAGTAGCCAAAGCGAGGATCATAAAGCGCCATCGCCATGAAATTCTCGAAGGGCATGAGCCCTCCCGCTAGCTTAAAAGTTTGTGTAAGAAAGTCTCGCAGGTCCGCCATGACGGGCGAGAAGTAACAAGGTTTGGCTGTATTGGCAACCCCCTGTGTCTACGTTGTGGAGGGAGCGGTTACCCTGCTTGGTTAGTGGGCTGGTTCATCGGCGTTTCTCCCCATGCTTCTCTTTCTCCCACTGGAATCCAGGGAGCCCCTTCCGCTCCTGGAGCCAGCTTGTGGTCAGCTACTTGCAGGTCGGCGTTGTAGTCCTCATCGGGAAAAAGGCCAGGCGAAGCGATAGGATCGTTGCGTTCTCGGTGGTGGAATATTGATCAACGATACCCGCAGCGTAGTTGGCGTCCGGATACCACTTCGTAGCGCGCTCGACTACCGCATTGGACTTTGGCGGCCAGTTTCGGAAGAGTCATCGATGGTATCATCAAACAATTTCGTGAGTCACGGCAAGGTAGAGTTTCACTGCAAACAGGGTTGAATGAGTTACCTAGTAGGGTTGGATCATGGACCAAAAAGGGTTAGGTTTTCATTGGAGCTTTGAACGGTCGATGCTTTCTGTATTACTTCCGTTCCTTGTCTTCTGTAATCGACGTATCTTCTCTTTCTGAAATTCATGCTTCGTTCGTTCTTTCTTCTTCTGCCTTTTGCTGCTGCCTTTCTCATGTCCTGCGGGCCTGGTGAGGAAGTGGTGGAAAATGAAGTATCGTATTCGCCCTATCATGATGTTCCCGAGGCGGAATATGTAGGTCTGAAAAATTGCACCTCGTGCCATGAGCAGGAGTATGAAGATTGGCAGAAAAGCGATCACCATCTCGCGATGAATCCAGCGACGGAGGAATTTGTGTTTGGCGATTTCGACAATGCGGAGTTCGATCATTTCGGGCAGAAATTCCGCTTCTTCCGAAAGGGGGAAGAGTTCTGGGTCAATGCACAGGACGAGGACGGCGAGTATCGTGATATGAAGATCGAATACACCTTCGGTCACGAACCACTCCAGCAATACCTGATCCCGTTCGATGGAGGAAAATATCAGGCCCTGCAGGTTTGTTGGGATTCACGGACCAAAGAGGAAGGCGGTCAGCGTTGGTATCATTTGTATCCGGATGAGCCCGTACCTCACGACGATTTGCTGCACTGGACGCGTCGTCATTTTAATTGGAACTACATGTGCGCCGACTGCCACTCGACCAATCTGAAGAAGAATTTCGACCCTGACACTCTCACCTACGACACGACGTGGACGGATATGAATGTGACCTGCGAAGCCTGTCACGGCCCCGGGTCTGAGCACGTGAAGTGGGCCGAGGCGGAGGAGAAAAAGGCGTCGGGAACAGCGGGCGAAACGGATCTGGCAGCGGCGAAAGCCTACGTCAAATCGAAGGGACTCGTCGTCAGACTCAAAGAGCCGGAAGAGGGAGCGTGGATGATCGACCAGGAAACCAATCTGCCTAAGCGCACCGTGCCCCTGAAATCGAACGTGCAGGTTGAAACCTGCGCGCGCTGCCATTCTCATCGTCAACTGATGGAGCCGAGCTACACGGCTGGACAGAGTTTCCACGATACGCACCAGCCATCGATCATCAGCGATCGCCTTTATCATCACGACGGGCAGATCAAAGAGGAGGTTTACGTATACGGTTCCTACGTGCAGAGCGCAATGTTCCACGCTGGAGTTCGTTGCAGCGACTGCCACAACCCGCATTCGATGAAGCTGAAGCTGCCTGGGAATGCCCTTTGTTTGCAGTGCCATCAGGGGGAGTTGAACACTCCGGCTCACCACTTTCACCCGATGGACAGCACCGGGGCGAGTTGCGTCGAGTGCCACATGCCCGAGACGCCATATATGGGTCACGATCTTCGCCGCGATCACAGCATTCGGATTCCGCGTCCAGATTTGGCGAAAGAAATAGGGGCTCCCGATGCATGCTCTCAATGTCACGAGGATCAGACTCAGGACTGGGCGGCGGAGCATTTCAAAAACTGGTGGGGTTCTGGACCGCGCAATGCTCACTATGGGGAGATCCTTGCTTCCGCTCGTCGTGGTCAGCCAGGATCGATGGATCGACTCATTGCTCTCGCGAATGATCGCGATCGACCGTGGATTGCCCGGGCCGCAGCGGTGGAGACCCTCGGCATGCAGTTACCAACTCAAGAATCGATGGCTGCGATCGAGCGCAGTTTGGAAGACCCGGATCCCGGCGTGCGAGGGGAAGGATTGCGAACGCTCCTCAATTTGCCGGAAAACCAGAGGGCGGCGGCGATTCCGCTCTTGAGCGATCCCGTAAAATCGGTTCGGGCCGCGGCCGCGAGGACGGTGGCAGTTGCGGTCAATCGCCTCGACGAAGCAGGTAAGGCGGCATTCGAGGAGGCGAGGAAAGATCTCTATGATCGCCAGTCGGCGATTTTTGACCGCGCTTCCGGGCACATGGATCTGGCGCTTTTTCATACCGATCTGGGGGAATTGGAGAAAGCAGAAGCCGCCTATCGAAAGGCGATAGCGGTTGAGCCGGAGTTCGTCCCAGCCCGCGTCAATCTGGCGGAACTCCTTTTTAGTCAGAATCGGCCAAAGGAGGCGGAACAGGCCTTCCTCGATGCGGTCGATGCGGCAATACTTCCTGAAAATAAAGGGCTCGCTCGTGATGCCCTCGCTCGATTTCTGATTCGGATGAAGAGATACGATGAAGGCGTCGAGGAGTTGCGCCTCGCGACCAAATTGATGCCAAGGCATGCCGAGACTCAGTATTTCTATGGCGTGGCTCTGAACTCGCTGGGGCGTTTCGAAGAGGCTTTACCTTTTTTGAAAAAAGCGATCGAGCTGGATTCCTACAATGTCGAATACCTCACTGGGATCGCTGCGATCCTGCGGGATGCCGGGCGGAATACAGAGGCGCTTCGCTTTGCAACGGAAGCGTTGAAGCTCCAGCCAGAGAACCCACAATTGCAGAATCTGGTGCGCAGTTTAGGTGGGTGATTACCTCCCTCGCTCTTCTTGATCCGGCGGGGATTTCTGCGATAGTTAGACGTAACATCAATGATTCATCGTGATTTTCATGCCCCGATTCTCCTCAGCAAGGGCTTAACCGTGTTCGCTATAGCAGCCGCTCTCTCTTTTGGCGGATTCGTAGCTGCTCAGGAAGAAGCAGCGGCTCCAGAGCGGATCGACCTCACGAACTTTCCGGGTAAAATTGTCGACCAGGTCGTGGTTCCGATTCCGGCAGAGATCTTTTCTGTGCTGGACAAGCTCGACGAGCCAGAGTGGAGCCGAGGCGTCTCCATTCCTGATGAACCGGGTGATGGGTCGGACCGCTCGCTTCTCGCCCTGACCTTTGGAAGCCTTGTTGGCGAGGGATTCATCGCGGTGCAGGCGGAGGAAGCGGGTGATATTGAAGAAATCGGCAAGAAAGTGCTCGATCTATCTCAGGCTCTTGGCCTTTCCAATGCAGTGCAGCCTCACAGTCTCGCGATTATTGAGGCAGCCGGTGATCGAGATTGGGAGCGAGTCCGTGACGAACTCGACAGCACGCAGCAGACGGTTCGCGATACCATGGACAGGCTTCGCGACCAGCAACTTTCTGGGCTGGTCAGTCTCGGAGGATGGCTGAGGGGCACCAATGTCGTTACGACTTTCATTCGTGAGTCCTTTCGCGAAGACAAGGCGGAACTCTTGAACCAGCCGGGACTAATCATCCATTTTCGGGAGATGCTCGGAAAGATGAAAGGCCCATCCGCATCTACCCCTCAAATTCGAGCGATTTCCACTGGCCTTGCCCGCATGGAAGCAATCATTACTGGCGACGGCGTTATCTCCGAGGAGGACATTAAGGGACTGAACGAAATCAGTCGCGCTATGCTCGAGGAATACTACTTTACTCCGTAAGGATCCCGGAAACCAATTTCATGACCCTGCCTCCCACCTCTGTTTTCTCCCGACGCGACTGGCTTTTGCTGGTTGCCGTGATTGGGATGCTTCCCTTTGCGGAAAAAGCATCCGCCTTTGTGAACGAAGCAATTTCCTACGCCTTCGAGGCTGCGACACCTTATGTCGAGCATGGCTTTGAGGTTCGTGAGGATACCTGGTCCGGCGAAGTCGAGCCGGGCAAACCCTTGCTGGTTCGGCACCAGCTTTTCCGCGGAAACGAATACTGGTTCTGGGCTGGCACGAGCTGGCCGGGTGCCACGGTGAAGGTCGATATTTTCGACAGTGAGGGCAATTCCATCGGGCTGGAGTCTTTTGCGAAAGGCAATTTCGCCGGCGTGAGAGCTTTGCCGGAAAAGACCGCAACCTACTTCATTCGAGTCGTGACACAGTATGACCCGGAAAAAGCGAAGTTGGATGAAGCAAGTGAAGCTGTTGAGGGCGTGGGTGACTACGAGGGTATGGTCGACTGGGGATTGGTCTACGGGTATCGCTAATATATGGCCGAGAAGTTACTCGATTTCGAGAGCCCCCACTACCTGCATAGTCTCTTCGGTGACGATGTAGAATTGTTGCAGGAGTTGGGAACTCATCTCGATCTGAACGTGACGACACGCGACGCCTGGGTAAAGCTGGAGGGTTCCGAAGATCGTGTTGCGCTCGGCGAGTCTGTCTTTGCCGATCTGGAGGAGGCTCGGAGAAAGGGCGGCCCGATCAATGCTCACGGATTTCGATTCGCGGTGACGTCGGCTTTGCAGAACGATCCCGGAGATAATGGATCGAGCGGAGTCAGTGATCTGTTCGAGCGGCGTCTTCTCGCCGGTGGGACAAAGCCGCCGGTGACGCCTAGGAACCAGACGCAGCTAAAGTATGTCGAGGCTCTCGCGAGTCATGATGTCGTTTTTGGAATTGGCCCCGCTGGAACGGGAAAAACATTTCTCGCGATGGCGTATGCGCTGGATCAGCTCAAAAACCGGAAGTTTGATCGCATCGTACTGACTCGTCCTGCTGTTGAGGCGGGGGAAGCTCTCGGTTTCCTGCCTGGTGCGTTGGAGGAAAAAGTGCTGCCATACCTACGCCCTCTCTATGATGCGATGAACGCGATGCTCGATCGGGCGGAGGCATCGAAATTTGCGGAGAAAAATCTCATTGAGATTGCCCCGCTTGCCTACATGCGTGGGCGGACTCTGAGCAACGCCTGCGTCATTCTTGATGAGGCTCAGAATGCAAGCCGCGAGCAAATGTTGATGTTCCTGACTCGCCTCGGCGAAGGATCCCAGTGCATTGTCACGGGTGACCCGTCACAGATTGACCTGCGCCCGAAGAGAAAGTCGGGTTTACTCGAAGCAATCCGCCTTCTCGAAGGTGTCGAGGGTATTTCCTTCACCCGCTTCACGGATGCGGATGTCGTCCGTCATCCTGTCGTCGCACGTATCATCAAGGCGTATGACGACGGGCGCGAAGGTGACGAAGGGTAGCAAAGCAGTGCTGCAGCGCTGACTCGCTTGAGCGCCTTTTTGGTGGGCTCACATAATTACCTCGACGGGCGTCTTCTTCTCGAGACAAGCAGAGACTGCCTCATCGATCGCCTGAAGTCGCTCATGGTCGATGATCTTTTTCTCTGATCTTAAATCAAGGAGATGAAAGCGGTCGATGGCGGCCCCTGCCTGGGTGCTGATTCGGGCACTGAGGACGGCAGCGTCGAGATGGCTCAGTGCAGTAAAAATATCGTAGAGAAGTCCGATTCGGTCTTCAGCTTGAATTTCGAGAACGGTCGTCAGCTCTTCTTCTTCGTTACTCAAAAGAACTCGCTGCGGGATGTCGAAAT